>JABWCP010000024.1 GCA_013360215.1 bacterium
GCATTGGGGTCTTTGGAATTTCTGAAGACATGGAACGGCGGCAGTATCACCGCGCACGAAGAATGGAAAAATTACTACAGCACTTATACATACGTGGTGGTAACACCGGGAACGGATGCGGCTATGCTTCAGGAGGGACTTGATAGGATTCCCGAAAAAGTGTATCGCGGAATGACATTGGAAACCCGGGATGCGGGTTATGCGTTTAAAGCCCAATCGCTTCAAGCGATCACGCCCGGTCCGATGTTATCCAATAGTACGTCAGGCGGAATGCCGCAAGCGGTTCTTATTTTTTTGATGGTTTTGGCGGGAATCGGAATGTTTGCCGCGTTATTCAATTATGCCAACCTTACATTGGCGCGCTCATTGACGCGTGCAAGGGAAGTCGGTATCCGCAAAGTTTCAGGGGCTACGCGGGCGCAGTTGATTTTTCAGTTTATGGGCGAATCGGTTATCATTACATTGGTATCGTTTTTGGTAGCTGAAACACTGCTGCGGGTATTTCTTGTGCCGGCTTTCCAAAGTTTAAGTTTTACGTCGGAACTGGATATTCGATTTGATCCCTCAGCAGGAACCTACTTATTATTCGCGGGATTTGCATTGTGCATCGGATTACTGGCAGGAATTATTCCGGCCATGGTTTTATCCTCATTCAATCCGGCAATAGTCATAAAAGATATTTCAAAAATTCGAATGTTTTCAGGTTTGACGCTTCGTAAAACAATTCTTATTTCAGAATTTGTCGTAACCATTATTCTTCTTATCGTCCTCACCACAGTATATCGTCAGTCGGAGTTTGCTTCAAAAATGGAGTATTACGGCTTTGATTGGCGCAATAAGATCAACGTACAACTTTCGGGTACCCAGGCACGCGTGATTGCCGACGAAATGGCGCGCTTTCCGGGTGTAGTTTCTTATAGTTTTGCGTCCCATGCGATGGGTACATGGGCAGATCACACGGTAGATGTCCAGACTGATCCAACCAAAGAGGCTTCTGTGGTTCGAGATTATAGCGTCGATGAACATTTCATTGAAACGATGAAAATTAGTTTATTAACAGGCGCGAATCTGCATCGGAGTGAAAGCATAGGGGATAAAGTTCTCGTCAATGAACAATTTGTCAAATCACTGCAGCTTTCTAATAATAGCGATGCCGTCGGAAAGGTTATTTATCTGGACAAATCAAGACCTGTAACTATTGCAGGCGTGATCAAAGATTTTGTTTTCAAACCGGTAACGTACGCAATGGAACCCGTGATACTAACGTATGAACCCGCGCAATGGTCATTGGTTCATTTTAAAATAGCGAATGGTAGTAACAAAGAGGCGATTTCTTTTTTTGAGTCAGTATGGAAAAAATTTAACCCGTCCATCGAATTTTCATATCAAGTTTATTCGGATGAACTGGTAAGCGTTTACAGCATCTTTACAGATTTGGGACGTATCATCGGTCTATTATCTTTGCTGATATTGACCATTGCTATGCTGGGATTACTCGGAGTGGCTTCCTACAGTGTCGAGACACGCACCCGTGAAATCGGTATTCGCAAAGTACTCGGCGCTTCGGCTATGCAGCTAATCAATCTTTTATCTAAGCAGTATCTTAAACTGATCGGAATAGCCATGCTGATCGGATTGCCTATAAGTTTATTTTTATCGAACATGATACTGGAGTCTTTTGCATATCGTACCGAATTTGGGATAGGTATTATATTACCGGCTGTGATATTGTTAGGATTTTTAGTCGGTTTGACGATACTGTCGCAAGCATGGCGAGGTGCACATCATAATCCCATGACAGCGCTACGTCAGGAGTAAATCGAGAAACTATTCTGTTTAATATAAAAGATAATAAAATAGGCGAAGTGTATTTTGTGCTAAATGCACTTTTCATGATTGAATAATAGAAAGAAATAAAAATCAGAGCAGTATTTGATCATATTAAAATTATTCGAAACTAAGTAACGCGTTAAGAGACGCTTCTGTTTTGGAATGATTTTAAAATTAAAAACCCGCATTTAACTCTATCGATCTGGCTTTTTGTTCTAGTGAATCGTATTTTTCGTTAACACTTAATCCCAGCGTGATTTCTGAAATATGCACCGTATCGTCACACCCACAGAAATGCAGACCATAGATCGTGAAACTATCGAACGTCATAGTATCCCGGGGCGTGAACTGATGGCGCGTGCAGGGGAAGTCATTTTTTTAACATTGACGGAACGTATACCCGATTTGGTATCGAAACGGGTTCTCATTCTTTGCGGAAAAGGCAATAATGGCGGAGACGGTTATGTGTTAGCCCGGTGTATGATTTCCGGCGGTATAACGCCAAAACTTATCATCGCTGCGGAGAAAAAACATATCGGCGGTGATGCACTGTGGCATCTCGAAAAATTGGAGCGAACAGGTATCGTAGTCGAGGCTTCCGATGCGTTTGAAGCACCGACGGAGAAATATGACGTCATCGTAGATGCATTACTTGGCACAGGTGCCCGCGGGCATTTGAGCGAACCCATAAAGTCATGGATCGAATGGATCAATAAACAACGTTTTCAAAAAAACGCATTTATTGTGTCCGTAGATATACCTTCGGGACTTGATGGGGAAACCGGATTGGTTTCAGATACGGCGGTTACGGCTCATCTCACCGTGACGATAGGATTACCTAAGCGGGGATTACTTTTTAATGAAGGAAAAAAACACACCGGACATCTTGCCGTAAAAGATATTGGTTTCCCGGAAATATTGACATCGGGCGGTTTATGGCAATTTATTAATCAATCGGATGTGGCGTCCCATTTACCTATACGCAGACATAATTCAAATAAGTATGATTTCGGCAAGCTAATCATTATCGCCGGTTCACGGGGCATGTCGGGAGCTGCTTTGATGACTGCGCGCGCCGCAATGCGCTCAGGTGCCGGTGTTGTGCGGGTTGCGGTACCCAAATCAATAGCGCACGTGATCGAACAAGGTTTGCCTGAAGCCATGACAGTACACTTACCGGAGACTGAGGATGGCGTAATAAGCCCGGCCGCATTATCTATGATTGTTGATTTGCACGGATGGTGCACTTGTGCGGCTATAGGCCCGGGTCTTTCTAAAAATCCCGCGATAGCAGAATGGATGTTTCTATTGCTGAGTCAATGGAATGTTCCTTCGGTTTTGGATGCGGATGCCCTTAATATTTTAAACGGGCAATGGGAAGTTTTGCGCGATGTACATTCAGATATGATCATCACCCCGCACAGCGGTGAATTTCGTCGTTTATTTGGTGTTGAAAAAAACAGCGCCACTGCAATGAATGATGAACTCCATGATTGGCAAAAAAAATTAAACCACACGATTCTCCTCAAGGGGGTTCCGACGCAAATCGCCGGTAAATCACACGTTTATATAACACAGACTGGTAATCTGGGTATGGCCAAAGCGGGAAGCGGTGATGTGTTGACGGGGATTATCGCGGGGTTGATGGCGCAAGGATTAGAGTCTGAAACAGCCGGCTTTTGCGGAGCGTATATTCACGGCTTGGCCGGAGATATTGCCGTAACAGACAAAACAGAATACGGGCTTTTGGCGGGCGATACGGTCGAATCGATACCGAAAGCATTGCAGCGAATTACCAATTGCAATTCCTGATTGTTTTTTTATATTTCCCCTGATCTTACAGTCTATCATTCAAGAAATGCGGTGTATGAAAACAGTTATGATCGTTATGGTGTGCCTGTTTGGCATTCTTGCCGGCTGGGGCGTTTCGGCGCAGTCGCCGTCCTCCGATATTAAGAACGATGGCCCGAAAACTTCATCGGTTATCGCATCTGTCGTGCAGGCTATGAAAGATTCGCTTAGTAAAATACCGCCTGAAAAAGCTCTGCTGGATGTTCCGTTTTTTTGCCAGGCACCGTTTATGAATATGGATAGCTGGAATATTCACCGCGAAAGCTGTGAAGAGGCGGCGGCCCTTCAAGTCGTCTATTATTTGCGCGGTGTCAAAAAAGTTGACCTGAGTGCAACGGATAAAATTTTACGCGATATGATTGATTGGCAGATGAAGCAATTCAAAGGTCATCACGATATTCGCTGCGACAGTACCAAAGCCATGATCATGTCGTTCTTCGGTTATACCGATGACGAAGTGCGCATTATCCGAAAAGCGACTATTCAGGACCTCAAAGATCAGATACTTGCAGGTAATCCCGTGATTGCGATGGCCAACGGATACGTGCTCAACAATCCGCACTATGTCGAAAACCTTCGTGCCCGCGGCATGTCGGGTTATCATATGCTGACGGTAAAGGGTTTTGACTCTGAAAAAATTATCACCAACGATGTAGGAACCATGCGCGGTAACGGTTATACCTATACTTATGATATATTCCAAAAAGCGATGGATTTTCATGGCGGTGATATTATCGTGATTCTTCCAAAAGATCGTACTAAGACAGGGCAATAAGTATGAATATCAATAAACGAATTTTGATCGGGTTGGGTACGGTTGTTCTCATGGTTTTCGGTGTGATGCTCTATCCGCGTTTTGCCGAATACCGTCTCCGTACACAATTAGAAAAAGAAAACGAAGCTGCGCTTAAAGAAATTTCTAAAACCGATATCATTCACGCCGCTGCCGTAGCGGATACCATGCCGGTTTCGTTTCCTGAAAAAGCGTATCTTGAAGTACCGTTTTATTGCCAGGCACCGCATATGAATTCGGACAGTTGGAAAATTCATAAAGAAAGCTGTGAGGAAGCGGCTGTTTTGCAAGCTGTATTCTACAATAAAGGCATCAAAAATGTTTCTGTAGATTCTGTGGATTGGTTGATCAAAGATATGTTGCGCTGGCAAGATCAGCATTTTGGTGGACACAAAGACATTCATGCCGACAGTGTCAAAATGATGATGATGGGTTATTTTGGCTACAAAGACGAAGAGGTTAAAATTTTACGTAAAGCAAAAATCGAAGACATTAAGCGTTACGTAGCGATGGGGTATCCTGTGATAGCGCCGACGTTCGGGCGGACACTTAAAAATCCTTTTTATACGCCGCCGGGGCCGCGGTACCATATGCTGACGGTGATCGGATATACACCTGATCGCGTGATTACCAACGATGTCGGCACTCGCCGCGGAAAAGATTTTACCTATCCGTACGATATTTTTCAAAAATCGATGGATGAAGAAGGCGGCGATTGTTTGGTCATTATGTCCAAAAAGTGATCTATAAATTTTGCTTGCATTATAGGTGTCATGCGTCTATTTTCAACTGTTTTTAAGAAACAACTGTTCACTAAAATCATGATTGTTTTGAGCGTACTTTTTAATTTTAAGACAACATTCGAACGCACAGCTACCGCTCAACGGTTTGCTTAAATTTTTACCCTGAATTGATAAGAATTCAGGGTTTTTTATTTGATACCATGAAAACACAAGAACTGATCACGCAACTGCTTCGTAATTACGGTGAAAATCCCGATCGGGAAGGTTTACGCGATACGCCGGACCGTGTGGCGAAGAGTTTTGAATTCCTTATGGGTGGCTATAAGGAAAGTGCTGAAGCGGTCATTCAATCCGCGATTTTTGAAGAAAATTTTAATGAGATGGTATTGGTTCGAGATATCGAATTGTACAGTCTTTGCGAGCACCACATGTTGCCTTTTTTTGGAAAGTGCCACATAGCTTATATCCCCAAAGGGAAAATCATCGGTCTCAGTAAGTTACCCCGAGTTGTTGACGTATTCAGCCGCCGTCTTCAGGTGCAGGAACGCCTGACGATGCAAATCGCTAACGCCATTCAGGATGCTTTGCATCCCGAAGGGGTCGGTGTGATCATCGAAGCGCAGCACCTTTGTATGATGATGCGAGGCGTGGAAAAGCAACACAGCCTTACGACGACGAGTTGCATGCTTGGCGTATTCAAAGACGATGCCCGCACACGGAGTGAATTTTTGACATTAGCGCATTCACAAAATAAATAACCATTACAGGGAGAGCAGTACCATGTCCGAGAAAGTATTAGTACAGTACGAAGTAAAAGACAGAGTCGCCATATTGACGCTGACGGATCCGCCGGCCAATACCTATACGCATGAAATGATGCGTCAGTTGGATGAGTGCATTCTCAAAGCGCGTTTCGACGAAAATGTCAACGTCATAGTGCTTACCGGTTTGGGTGAGAAATTTTTCTGCGCCGGCGCCAATATTGATATGCTTAGCAAAGCGGATCCTGTATGGAAGTATTACTTCTGTCTTCATGCCAATGAAACGTTATTGCGTCTCGAACATACGCCGAAATTGGTCATTGCGGCATTGAACGGTCACTGTGTCGGCGGCGGTTTGGAGATCGCATTGGCTGCGGATATACGCATTGCGCGTAAAGATGCCGGTATGATCGGTCTTCCGGAAGTGGCGCTGGGTGTATTACCCGGTACCGGCGGCACACAGCGTTTTGCACGTGCCGTTGGGCGCTCGCTCTCCATCGAATTGATGGCAACCGGACGTAAATTTGCTTACGAAGAAGCGCTCGATATGGGCCTTGTTAACTATATCTATGAAGGCAACGGCGCTTCGTTTATGGAACAAGTAATGGCGTACGCCAAACAGTTTACGATTCCCAATAAAGCCGCGATGGCCGTCGGTCATATCAAACGCTCAGTACAAACCGGTATTGAAGTTCCGCTCGAACAAGGACTCTCCCTTGAACGCGAATTGCAATCGGCGCTTTTCAAAAGCGGTGATGCCAAAGAAGGACTCATGGCTTTCGTCGAAAAACGTACTCCGAAATTTACAGGACGTTAATCTGCAATGTATTTACGAGATCAGCGCACCCGAATACTTCCAAAGTACCGACCGCACAACGCGGAACGGGTGCGCCGGTCTTTCTTTTTTATAGCGTATGCACTAATCTTAATTAGTGCATTTTTTTTTGATAAAGGAGTAGAACTTTGCAAAATATGATAGCCCATCTGGTAACGCTTCAAAGCATTGATACCAAATTAGGTGAGATCGAAATGCTGCGCGGCGATTTACCTAAAATCGTGGAGCAACTCAAAGCGGAACTGGAAGAACTCCGCGATGAAATCAATTCGGATAAGCAATCCGTGGCCAACTTTGAGAAAGAAAAATCAGATCTGACCAATGAGCAATCCATGAATCAGGAGAAACTCAAAAAATTTCAAGATCAGTTATACAAGGCCACATCCAATAAAGAATACGAAGCGACATCGGCTCAGATTGATTTTTGTGAGCAAGAGTTGAACCGCATTAAGCTGCGTTCGATAGACATTGATGCGCAGGTTATGGAACTTCAGGAAGGTGTAAAACCCAAAGAAGAACGTCTTGCGGGACTGGAGAAAGATTTTTCTGAACGCGAAGGCGAATTGCAAACACGTATCGAAGAGACCAGTAAAGAAGAAAACGAATTGCGTCAAAAACGCGAAGGCTTAAAACCGCAAATTCGCCCTGATCTGATCAATAAATACGAACGTATTCGCAAAGCAAAAAACGGTATTGCCGTCGCGCCGCTGGTCAAAGAAGCGTCGTGCGGTGGATGCTTTCAGCAGATACCACCGCAGATCATCATCGAATTGAAGAAGCGTGAGAAGTTGACGAATTGCGAATATTGCGGACGCATTTTGTACATTGAAGCGGATGTCGTCAAAGAAGCGTCGGCATCATAATTATCGGGGCGCTATGCTTGAACAAAAATTTTTGGATGGCAAAGTTGTTTTGATCACGGGCGGCGGTACAGGGCTTGGGAAAAGTATGGCTGAACACTGTGCAGCGCGAGGAGCGCATGTCATTATCACCGGACGGCGAATGGATGTGCTGGAATCGGCGGCGCACGATATATCCCGAGCGGGAACGCGCGTACTAACAGTCCCATGCGACGTACGCGTACCGGATCAGGTACAAGCCATGACCGATAAAGCCGTTAAAGAATTTGGCCGCGTGGATCATTTGATCAATAATGCCGCAGGAAATTTTTTGTGTGCGGCTGAAAAATTGAGCGTCAACGGTTGGAACGCCGTCATCAATATTGTTTTGAACGGTACGTTTTATTGTTCGAGCAGTGTTGGAAAAACGATGATACAAAACGGCGGCGGTACGATAACCAATATTGTCGCAACGTATGCTTGGGCATCGGAGCCCGGCGTCATTCATTCGGCCAGCGCCAAAGCAGGGGTACTGGCAATGACGCGTACGCTCGCTGTCGAGTGGGCTCGCTACGGTATTCGTGTAAATGCGATAGCACCCGGAGCAATTCGTACGGAAGGTACCGATAAGAACCTCTGGGGCGATCCGGATCAGAGATCGCGTATGACCGGTCGTATTCCGATGGGTCGGTTCGGGCAACCCGAAGAAGTGGCCCATACACTTTTGTTTTTACTTTCAGACTTCTCCCGATATATAACAGGAGAAGTGATTACCGTTGACGGCGGTGCTTGGATAGGAAAAGGTACCTATGAAATGATTGATGTTAAAAATATTAATCAATTATAATATGATCATGATACGGTGGTTCGTTCTATTCAGCGTGTTGGTTGTGGCATCGGGTTCGTCTGCTTTTACACAAAAAGTGACGGCCAATGTCAAAATTATCCGTGATAAACTTCAGGGACGTAATCTCGATTTATTTGAAGGAATGGAACAGAAAATCACCTCGTATGTCAATAACTACGATTGGTCCAAAACAGGCGATAATACACCGATGCCTGTGGATATTCAGATTTTTCTTGAGAAAGTTTCTGAAGTAAATGAATTACGGCGTGTGCATGCCACGATGTTTTTTTCCAATGGAAAGGTCATGCAGTCGCTGGATAAAGAATGTATTTTTTCGATCCGAAAGGGCGCCGTTTTTTATCATGATGAGAATGCCATCGATCCTTTTTTAAGTATTATAGATTTTTATATCTACATCATGCTCGGCGATGAAATGGATTCGCTTGGCAAATTATTGGGTACGCCTTTTTTTCAAAAAGCGCGAAGTTTGGCTACGCAGGCTAAAGCATTTGTCCCTGAAAATGTTTCCGGTTGGGATGCACGTTTATTGAAATCCGATGATTTTCTTGATCTGCGTTACCAGGAATATCGGATTATGAAAGATCATTTCTATGAAGCCGTATCGCAACTAGAAAATGAGGATGTGGCGGGAGCACGGCAAAATGCAACCAAAGCGTTGGATATCTTAGAGCGGATTTACACTAAAAATATCACATCGTATCATTCGGAACGATTTATCGCGCTGAACTATTTGGATTTTTGTAAAATTTTCGCGCGCTCCGGTGAGAAGAAAATATATGATCGTTTGATCGCTTTGGATCCAAAAAATAAAGACACCTACCTCAAGTACCGCAACGAACAAAACTGATTCATGTCGCCGTCCAAATCTCTCCGCATACTCGTGATCGAAGATAATGCGACGATGCGCGAAGGCATCGTGGATGCCCTGATGCTTCACGGATTAAACGCTGAGGCCGTATCCGGTGGAAAAGAAGGGTTGGAACGCATGAATCGCTACCCGGCCGACCTGGTAATCACAGATTACAAAATGTCACCGATGGACGGCATGGCCGTTCTCAAACAGATCACGTCACAGTTTCCCGATACCGAAGTTATGATGATTACAGCTTTTGGTACAGTGGACGTCGCTGTGGAGGCGATGAAATCCGGAGCCTCTGATTTTATCACCAAGCCTTTCAGTCCTGACGAACTGATGGTAAAAGTTGATAAAATTTTAGATGGGATCGTACGCCGTAAGCATTATGAAAAAACGAACGAAGAAGTCGCATATCTTCGTACGGAAATAGATCGTGTTTACAATTTTTCTGAAATTATCGGGGATGCCCCGAGTATGCATGGCATTTTTGAGATAATCCGTCGCAGTGCTGATTCATCCAGCGCCGTAGCGATATATGGAGAAAGCGGTACCGGAAAAGAATTGATCGCGCGCGCCATTCATTACAATAGTCAGCGTCGTGATAAACCTTTTATTAAAGTTAATTGTGCCGCGCTAACCGAAACACTTTTAGAAAGTGAGTTATTTGGCCACGAAAAAGGCGCTTTCACCGGTGCCATTAAAACCAAACGCGGACGATTTGAATTAGCTGATACCGGGACGTTATTTCTTGACGAAATCGGCGAAATTTCGATGAATATGCAGGTCAAACTTCTTCGCGCGATCCAGGAACAGGAATTTGAACGCGTAGGGGGGGAAGATACATTGCGCGTGGATGTCCGTATTATCGCGGCAACCAATCGTAATTTGCAGGAATTGATTCAGCGTGGAGCATTTCGCGAAGATCTATATTATCGGTTGCATGTGCTACCGATAGTCGTACCTCCGTTGCGGGAGCGAAAAGGGGATATACCGCGCCTGGTAGATCATGTGATCCGACGTGTATCAGAGAATCTCGGTTTAGCAAATGTTTCCGTGGAACTCGGTGTCTATGCGGCTTTAAGCAGTTACGACTGGCCGGGAAATGTACGCGAGTTGGAAAACGTGATTGAACGTGCTATTGTGCTATCGGCCGATCGAAAACTGACGGCGGAATCCTTTTTAGGATTGACCGGTAAATCCGCTCCATTTCCCATAGCCTATGACGATGTTGAAAAATCAGGTTTGGATGAGGCGTTGGCGTCGTATGAAAAAACCATGATAATTCAGGCATTAAATAAAGCCGAAGGAAGTAAAACGGAAGCCGCAAGATTGCTCGGTGTCAAAACAAGCGCCTTTTATTATAAGCTTGAAAAATATGGCCTTCATTAACAAAGTAATTCTTTTTTTGCTTTGGTCATGCGTTACGGCTCTATCGGCGCAAGACAGTCTGCAGTCTGCGTACAGTTCATCGCTTATTCGCCGGATTGAAACCGATATTATTCAAGCTTCAACGATTATTCAAAGTCTTCATATCCAACGTGAAATTTTAGAATCCGAGGCCGATAGTCTCGGTCGTGAAATTTTAGGCATCAAACAACACCCGACAATTGATATATTCGACCGCATGCAGCTTAAAAGCCGCCTTACCCAGGCGGAGCTGCTTTCTACTGCAATATTTACAACAGACCGGGCTATTTTCAAACAGCAGGATCTTATCCGAAATAAGATCGGTGAACTCATGTCCCTGATGGATGACGAAGTGCGCGTTTTTCTTACGCAGATTGAAGGTGGTTTTGAACCGCGTACCGATACAATGAAAATTCGTCTCTATGGTATGTTGCAAGAAAAATTAACATTTCAAATTCTAACATTGTCGGTTCCTGATATTCA
The DNA here is from genome assembly GCA_013360215.1 of bacterium. NCBI lineage: Bacteria > bacterium. The sequence goes on from JABWCP010000024.1 coordinate 11,267, forward strand.
GCCTGAAAGAATTCGTTTTTTTATTAATGATGAACCTGAGGTTTTAAAATTGAAAAGCGAATTTATGATGGATCAATATAATAAATTATTAAACTATGCAATGATATTAGAATCCGCCATACGATTAATTGAAAATGATCGCGAACTTATACGGCGCTCATTTCTGATTACACGAGATAGTACGTTTCTGTCCATAAAAGGTCATCCGTCCCGGAGCCATAGACTGCCATTGACGCGACAGATATTGGAAAGTGATGAAACAGCTGAGCTCAAGATCAGTAAAATTGCATTAGAAATTGAAGAAATAGAGAAACTTGCAAGACATGCCAAAGTTATTTCTCATGAGATCGATAAAATGACTTTAGAAGTTAGTAGAGAAACCGATTAACTCTACACACTACGAAAGAATAAGTAAGAATTGTCTTTATTGTAGCCCGTTAAAAAAACTACCTTCCGCGCTTTCTATTCAAATAATGAGAAAAGCAAGATTTCTAAAGCTGATCTCCTAAGGATGTTGTAGAATAATTAAAGGTTATTTAATTATTAAACGAATCATGGAGTATAATTATGCATCCCGGCTTCTTTATCTTGGTTTCATTTTTTTTAATTTCTTCAACGTATGGGGCACATTCTAAAACGAATTATCTTTCAAAATCAGAAAGCATTAATATGAATTTAACTGACGAAGAAACGGACAGAAAGATTCTGAGTGCTCTAAACGCACAGTTTATAAAAAACTATATTACTAATGACACTACGTCACACAGTAAACTAATACATAAAGACTTCGTATGCATTGAAGGGGATGGTACAATTCTTAATCGCGAAGAGTACTTAAAGGGCTGGGCGCACGGATACGATCCGAATGTATTTATATCGTTTACGTATCAAGATGAGTTAATAAGAATATTTGGTAATGTAGCGCTTGTTCGTTCGAAAAATGTATATTCGAGAATGATACAAGGGAAGGTTGTAAACGGGAGCACGATATATACGGATACATATTATAAGGAAAATGGCCAGTGGCATTGCATTCAGGCCCAAATCACGGCAATCAAACAAGCATCTAAATAAATTAATTCCTGACGCGTTGTTGTATATAGCTGAGGCGCATGTGGGTTTCCATTTTGCGGTCTCGGCTTTTTTATTTGTATAATTTTAATCTAAGGTTTCAGAGATATTTCCCAGTTTGTTTTGCTTGCAAAGGTCTTGTGTGGTCAGACGAAATATATCGTTGATGAAATGCCTGATCATTTTATATTAATACTACTATGTTAATTAAACCGGCGACAACGTTAAAAAAAATTCAGGATGAACGGCAGAAAAAAAAAGCCGAAACAAACCTTTTATTTGCATCCACGTTTTATCAAATCGTAGATTTCAAATGTAAATGTATGGCGTGCGGACTTTCCAAGCCTGAACTCCAACAAAGTTTCTCAATTAGTTATATACGTAACGGCTACTTTGAATACAATGTGTACAAAAACACGCTTGAAGCGTATACCGGGCGTGTTTTAGTTGATAAACCGGGCTATCAATATTCCGTCAGACATATTCGCTCCATTTCGGATGAATGTACTATTTTCGATTTCACCGATGAATTCTACCACCAAATCGGAGAGAAATACGGTAACGGAATAACGTGGTATTTACAAAACAAAGATCGTTCTTCACTTTTGTTAGATTGCGGCGTAGAGCTTGATTATTGGCATTCGTTAATCCGGAGTAAAATTCGGAACTCAGCTACTTCACGACTTGAAATGGATGACTTAATCATCCAACTTTTGACTGCCGTAATCGGGCATATGTCAAGTCCTGCAACACGGAAAGTCCTTGCCGAAAAAAATATCAAATTTCATTTACTCGCCATTGAAAAAGCAAAAGAATTTATCGCTGAGAAATTCACGGAAGATTTTTCGCTATTGGACGTTGCGCGATATTGTTGTGTTAGTCCTTTTCATTTCAGTAGGATATTTAAACAAATAACTTCGTACACTCCGCATCAGTATTTACTTAGCTACAGGCTACAACACGCGGCCATGCTTATTAATTCAACTTCGTTGTCGTTGACTGAAATATGCTATATGTCCGGATTTAGCCGAAGTGATTATTTTTCAGCCGCGTTTTCTAAAAAATATAAGATTTCACCATCTCAATTTAGGCAGGCGAATCGTGTATAGGTTACCACACAAGAATTGCAAAACAAGTGAAGAAGTGCCGTTTATAATATTATTTAAAACGAAAAATCCCCTCATTGCTGAGGGGTTTTTGGGGTAGTGGGGACGGGAGTTGAACCCGTGACCTCAGGGTTATGAATCCTGTGCTCTAACCAACTGAGCTACCCCACCGGGTAGTAAGATATTTTAGTAGCGGGGGCAGGATTTGAACCTACGACCTTCGGGTTATGAGCCCGACGAGCTACCAGGCTGCTCCACCCCGCGATCACATTTAAGTGCGCCAATAATAGAGATTAAAGATCTTAATGTCAAGCAATAAATCGGGTTATTAAAATTATTCATGTTTCGTAAAACAGTTTGTGGAGTAGTAACCGGGTTATTACGCATATGGTTCCGGACTTTAAGATTTAAGACACCGCACGACGCGATTTTAACTGAACCCGGTGTGATACTATTTTGGCATGCCCATATTTTTTCGGTTATCGCCTGGTTGGTCGTACATAATAAAGCTGATCGGTGTGTTGCCTTGGTCAGTGCCAGCGAAGACGGTCAAAAACTTGCATGCGTGCTAAAACGTCTGGGATTTACTGTCGTCGAAGGTTCGAGCTCGCGTTACGGTTTTGAAGCACTGCTCGCTTTACGCTCTTTAAAATACAAAAATCATTGGATTTTAATAACTCCCGACGGCCCCAAAGGACCGGCCCGAACATGTAAACCGGGCTTTGCTTCTCTCGCGCAAATGCATACACGATATATACACGCCGTATCGTTGCATACGACGAATGCCTGGAACCTGAATTCGTGGGATCGTGCGCAAATTCCCAAACCTTTTTCAAAAATTGGCATACAAAGTACGCCGATTCAGTTGTCCGAAAAGTCTGAAATTATTAACACCGCGGAGCGCGCACTGCATGATCATTAAACCACCGGTTCAGTGGCAGAACCGTTTACTCCGGTATGTAACATATATTCTTTTTTTTCCCCTTTCGCTATTGTTCGCTTTTCTATTATTGGTAAAGAATTCGATTGCTAAACCGCGACCCGTTAAAAACAAAGTACGCGTGATTTGCATCGGAAGTTTATCGGTCGGGGGAAGCGGAAAAACGCCGTTTGTCGAATGGTATGCGAGGCTCTTAGTTGCCCGTGGTCTGAAACTGTGCGTTATTTCCAATGGTTATCGAAAAAAATCGCACGACCTTGTCTGCGTAAGTGACGGGATAAAAATGAACGCCTCACTTGATGCATCGGGCGATGAGGCGTATATGATGGCAATTAATTTTTTGAATGATAATCTCAATATTCCTGTTATTTCGTCGCCTAATCGTTCACATGGAATTGATTTGGCCGAAAAAAATTATGACCCTGACATTATTTTGTTAGATGATGGGTTTCAGGATTTTTCCGTTTACAAAGATGCCGTACTATGTGTGGAGGATTACTGGGAAAGAGACTACCCACAACTATGGCTTCCGTTAGGCCGATTGCGCGATCTTAAACAAAATATTAAAAAATGCAATGCGCATGTCGTTACTAAAATACCGCCTCATGCGGTATTGCAAACGGAGGCGGGCGCATTGCCTTTTTTGGGATTTACCTATTACCGGTATGCGATGTATGATCTTGATGATCGTCCTTTAAACTTTGAAATTTTGAAACACCAAAAAATAATCGTATTGGCCGGGCTTGGTCATAATGACGCGTTTTTGAGGACAGTTGAGTTTATTGCTCGTGATAACTCTGCGGAAGTCATACATTTTGCGGAATTTCATGATCATCATTGGTATTCACGGGCAGATATTCGACGCATTTTATCTTTGCAAGGTTCAGATACGAATGACTATATTGTCCTGACCAGTCAAAAGGACGCGATCAAAGTAAAAAAAGAATGGGTACCCTTCGGTTTTCGTTTTTTTTACTTAAAACCGTTTATGAAACCAGTACATGATGGTGCGGCAGATGAACTTGCCGCCATCGCTTTGCGACTAAAACGCCAATGAGGTTCTTACTATGAGTGATTCGGCCGTCGAAAAGAAGAAAATTCTTGTCGTGGATGATGATAAGAATATCCTTCGATTGATTCAGGCTTATTTGGAAAACGACGAGTATCGCATTTACAATGCCACGGACGGCAAAGAATGTTTTGCCATGGTGGATCAGGATATACCCGACGTGATTTTGCTTGATTTGCGTATTCCCGGTATGGACGGCATCGAAGTGATGAAAAGCCTGCGTATTTATTATCCTAAAATACCGATCATCATGATGAGCGCGCATGGTACGATCCAGTCGGCTGTGGACGCGATGCAAACCGGCGCGTATGATTTTGTTACCAAGCCGTTCGATTCCAATCGCCTGAAAGTCTCGGTGCGTAATGCCCTTGAACGAAAGACCAAGGATGATGAAATCGAACGACTGCAAAAAGAACTCTACGGACCTCGCGACTACGGTTCGATCGTCGGCAGCAGTCCCGCAATGCGACGCATTTACGATCTGATGGATAAGATCGTTGCCAGCAGTAACGTGACGGTACTTATCACCGGTGAAAGCGGTACCGGCAAAGAATTAGTTGCGCGTGAAATACACAAGCACGATAAATCGCGCGAGAAAAAACCATTTGTCGCATTTAACTGTGCGGCGATACCGGAGCATCTGCTGGAAAGCGAACTTTTTGGGCACGAAAAAGGCGCGTTTACGGGAGCAACAGAACGGCGTATCGGTAAATTCGAATTTGCGCACGGCGGCACTTTATTTCTCGATGAGATCGGCGAGATGAGTATGGCGACGCAAGCCAAACTGGTGCGTGTGATTCAGGAACGTGAAGTTTCTCGCATTGGCGGCAACGATGTGATCAAAATAGATGTACGTCTGATTTCGGCGACCAATAAAAACCTCGAAGAAGAAGTAAAAAATGGCCGCTTCCGCGAAGATTTGTTTTACCGTCTCAGTGTTTTTCCGATCGTGATGCCGAGCCTTCGCGAGCGCAAAGAAGACGTGGCGCTTTTGGCAACACACTTCATGGAAAAATTTAAGAAACGCGAGAAGAAAGAAAATATCTCCGGTATGTCACGCGAAGTTTTGGAGCTTTTGATGGGGTATCATTGGCCGGGGAATGTCCGTGAACTCGAAAACTCCATGGAACGAGCGATGGTATTGGCGTCGGGTAACGCGATCACACTGGAAGATCTGCCGCCCAATATCCGCACGCTCAGTGCGCCTAAACCGGGTTATGGTAAAGAAATGTATATGGATATGACCGGTACGATGGAAGAAATCTTAGAACGCGTCGAAGAAAAAATCATAAAAAAATGTTTTGCCGATTGCGATGGGAATATTTCTGAAGTAGCAAGACGTCTCAATATCGGCCGTGCTACGATATATCGTAAAGCTGAAAAATACGGATTGCCGATCAAGGATTATTCTACAGGCGAAAGTTCATAACACATACTTCTATTATGTCGGTAACGAATAAACATGTGCGCCGACCCGCTGTAGCAGGGCTTTTTTACCCTGCCGATCCTGCCAAGCTGCGCGACGAAGTATCCGGTTTATTAGATAGTACTACAACCCAATTTTCAGGCGGGCAACCGCGCGGACTTATCGTACCGCACGCCGGTTATCGTTATAGCGGTTACGTTGCGGCGGAATCGTTCGCGACTATCCGCGGCATGTCGTACCATACGGTGATTATTCTCAGTCCCAGTCATCATGATTATTTCCATGGCATTTCTGTTATTCGGGAAAGTTATCGTACCCCTTTGGGAGATGTACCCGTCGCACTAGAAGCGGTGGATCGTATCTTAGATAGGTGTGCTCTCTGTAAAATAAATATACTCGGGCATCGCGACGAACACGGCATCGAAGTGGAATTACCTTTTTTGCAGGTTGTTTTAAAAAACGAGTTTTCGATCATACCGCTGGTATTCGGAACACAAGACAACGAAACCATTCAGGCTTTGAGCGAAGCATTAACTCCGTTTGCAGGCGATCCCGGCGTTTTATTGGTAGCCAGCAGCGATTTGTCGCATTTTTATAACGCCGTGGAGGCCGAAAAAAAGGATTCTATTTTTTTAGAAAATGTCACCGCCATGGACGATGATGCATTGTACACCAGTATCAAAACCCGAAAAACAGAGGCCTGTGGTTACGGGCCGGTACTCGCAGTGATGCATGCTATGAAAAAAAGCGGCATTACCGATAGTCGCATTCTTATGTATAGGCATTCCGGTCATGTAAGCGGGGATTTGGAAGAAGTCGTAGGCTATGCCGCAGGGTTGTTTTATAAGCATTAAGGCTGATGATGGCGCGACAATCGCTAAGAATACAACGTAGGTTTATTTATAAAATAACGAGGAGTTATTATCATGATCCGTAGCCGTTTCTTCCATTTATTGGCTCTGTTTCTGCTGACGCAGTCTGCAGGATGGACACAACAAAAACTGAACACCGCAATCAGCGATGTTACGGTATATACCGACCGTGCGGCAATCACGCGTAGCGGGGAAATTTATCTCAATCCGGGTGAGTATCAATTCGTCGTTTCGGATTTGCCCCATGCGCTGCAAGATCAGTCGTTGCGTGTCGGAGGCAGTGGTACGGCCATGGCGCGGATATCCGACATCAAAATCGAACTCGATTATATAGACACAATGCCTCAAAATCGCCTCAAGGATCTGCAGGATCAGCTTGCATTGTTAATGCAAGACGAACGCGTGTTTAACGACCGCCTCGGATTGCTCGGTAAAGAAAAAGAATTGCTCGATCAGATCAAAAATAGCATCACGCAGAATAAAGAATCCAACAAACTCAGTTTTGACGATTGGTCCAAACTCTTTGGATTTTACGATGCCAATTACAACAAACTTAATGATGAAATTCGCACACTCGAGAAAAAGCGCGGTGATCTGACCGTACGTAAAAATGCGCTGCAAAATCAGATCAATCAATTATCCGGTTACGGCAAATTGGTAAAGAAAAAAGTTTTTTTGACGGTCAATGTGAGTAAACCGGGCATGATGAATTTTGCCGTTGATTACGTTATCGGTGGTGCAAAGTGGTATCCGGTCTATGATGTGCGTGTATCGCCGGAGGACAAGTCCGTAGATATGACGTATTATGCGATGATCGCTCAGAGAACCGGCGAGGATTGGAGTAATGTAAATCTGGCAATTTCTACAGCGCGGCCCAATGTTTCCGGCTCTATGCCGCAGCTTTCAGCATGGTATCTCAGTGTCTATCAACCCATCGGCATATTGGGTCGCGGGGGACGTTCAGGCGCAGGTATGGGTGCAATGAGTTCTGCCAAGATGGCTAAATCTGCGGAGGAAATTTCTGACATGAATGCTTCAGGCGGAGCCGGAGAGGTACCTGAAGAGGCAGAAGCGCCCATCTATGAAATGGAAACCGACGAAGCAGCCATCGAAACAAAAAGCACTTCGGTTGTTTTTAAAATCAAACGCAAGACCAATATCCCGTCGGACAATTACGATCACAAAGTCACCATTACCTCCGAATCCTTAAAATCTGATTTTGCGTATTCGTCTGTTCCCAAGCTTGCCGAACTTGTATATCTGCGTGCAAGTATCGAAAATACGACGGAAGCGCCGTTTCTCGCCGGAAATGCCAATGTGTTTTTCGGAAGTAATTTCGTCGGTACAACGTACTTGAATACGGTTATTCCGACGGAAAAATTTGATGTTTCGCTGGGAATTGACGACGGGATTCGCATCAAACGCCAGCAGATTCGTGATTACAATGCCGAAAAAGGTGTTTTTAATAAATCGGTTAAAAAGACTTTCGAATATAAAATTACAATCGAGAGTTTCAAACGAACCGATGATACGATCCTTGTTGTGGATCAGTTTCCGCAGTCGCAGGACGAACGTATCAAAGTAGAGGCCGTTTTACCTGAATTTCCAAAAGAAAAATGGTCATCACCGCATCCTAATGGCGTTATTGAAAAAACAGGTGGCGGTTTAGTGCAATGGCGACTTCGGATCAAACCTAAAGAAAAAATCGAATTGCGTATCAAGTATGTCGTTGAGTATCCGCGTGATGTAAAGGTGGACGGTTTGTAGAAAATCTCTTCATTACCAAGTTAAGCTTCATGATTTTGTGTACACTGCGTACATAAAGTCATGAAGTTTTTTTTTGTACTTTCCTGTCACAATTTGAAAAATCGTGGCCAGTTATTCATATTGATTATCGTTGGCTAAATTATTACAATACAAGAGTTTTGGAAGGAAAGTATGTTTCGAACGCAAGGCCAATATTATTGGACGGATGCGCTTTATTTGGCGCGTTCCAAAGATCAGTTACGACCGGTGTGGCGTGAGGAAAAAAACACGTTGTATCAATGCGTCCACTGTGCCGCTTTCGTCCGATTTACTGAAGAACAAACCGGCCAATGGGTGCGTCTAAAACCGTATGAACAATTCCAGCGTCGTAAAGAATTTTTATCGTTTGTGCCCGACGCCAAACAGATGAAACTAATCCGTCAGGAAACGCGTGATCGGGCTCTTTTTCGGTGCCCTGTTTGTGCGTCTCATTGGTGGCTGGAAGGGGACGAATGGACGCACGCCGATGATGCGATCGTAGAATGGGCAGAAAACTCAGAATTTAGTAAAGGAACTACATGACAGCGCCGCAAGTAAATTTTTCCGAACTGCAACAACTTACCGATACCGATGCGATTGCACGGTTGCGCCAGTCCCGAAGCGCGATCGAAGCCGAAGTAGCCAAAGCCATTGTAGGTCAGCGCGCTATCGTAGAGCAACTTACCATCACTTTGTTTGCGCGCGGACACTGTCTGCTCGTGGGTATTCCCGGTCTCGCCAAGACGTTGCTGATCAATACGATTGCACGGGCTTTGGATTTAAAATTCAACCGTATTCAGTTTACGCCCGATCTGATGCCGAGCGATATCGTGGGCACGGAAGTGATCGAAGAAAATATGACGACCGGCAGTAAACAATTTCGTTTTGTTCGCGGCCCGATTTTTGCCAATATCGTTTTAGCGGACGAAATAAATCGCACGCCCCCCAAAACGCAGTCGGCCCTTTTGGAGGCGATGCAGGAACACAAAGTGACGGCTTCGGGGAATACATACCATCTGGAAGAACCATTTTTTGTGTTGGCGACACAAAATCCTATCGAACAGGAAGGCACATATCCTTTGCCGGAAGCCCAACTGGATCGTTTTATGTTTAATATTTGGGTAGATTATCCGAGCGCGGATGAAGAAGTGGCGATTGTCAAGAATACCACCAGTTCGTATCACTACGCTCTGGAAAAAGTCTTGGATGCCGAGAGCATTCTTTTTTATCAGAATCTGATCCGTCGCGTGCCCGTAGCGGACAATGTTGTTCGTTATGCCGTGGATTTGGTGTCGAAGACCCGCCCTAAAACACCGAATGCACCGAAGTTTATATCCGATTGGCTGAGCTGGGGGGCAGGCCCGCGCGCATCGCAGTACCTCATCCTAGGCGCCAAAACCCGTGCTGCGTTGGACGGGCGATTCACACCGGATATTGATGACGTACGTGCAGTCGTCAAGCCAGTATTGCGGCATCGCCTGATTACTAACTTTACAGCGGAAGCGGACGGCGTCACGACGCTCGATATTATTGATAAACTTGTTGCGGAAACCACGTGATGAAAACAGCCTTTCGCCAACATGTTGAGCAGACCGTCGCGGCACGCGGTATCTATTCCGAAAGAGAAAAGCGTCAGCTCATCGAACACGTCACGCAGATGCACGATGCGTTATTGGCCGGTGAAAAAACCGATACCATCATGGAAAACGTCGAAGTATTTCTTGATCAGTTTGTGAATGCCTTTTCGACATTGGAACAAAAAACGGACGCACGGAATAAAAAAGTACAACGCCGCGAAAAGAAAAAATCGCAGTTGGATATTTTTAAAAACGAAAAATAAGTGGAAGAACTCATAAAAAAAATAGGTGCCGTTGCGGATGCCGAACAAATAGAAGCCTTTGTAGTAGGCGGCTATGTTCGTGACCGGATACTGGGCCGTAATGTTACGGATTTTGACGTCATGGTCATCGGGGACGGTGTTCGTTTTGCCGAACACGTAGCCAAAGCGTTTCGACTGCAAACATTGGTCGTGTATGAAAATTTTGGCACGGCGATGTTGCCGATGGGCGAAAAATACGATCATTTGAAGGTCGAATTTGTCGGTGCGCGTAAAGAAAGTTACCGTCATGATTCGCGCAAACCGCTCGTCGAAGTGGGCGATTTGCAATCGGATTTGTCACGGCGCGATTTTACGATCAACGCATTGGCCATGCGTATCAATGCGCAAGATTATGGCGTCATCTTGGATCTTTTTAACGGTCGTGCGGATTTGGATAAAAAAATCCTGCGTACGCCGCTTGATCCGGATGAGACTTTTTCCGACGACCCGCTGCGCATGATGCGTGCGGTGCGGTTTGCATCGCAACTGCAGTTTACCATAGATCCGATAACGTATGACGGGATTTGCAGGAATGCTCAGCGTATCGCAATCGTCAGTCAAGAGCGGATCACCGATGAGTTTCTCAAAATACTCGGCAGCCCTAAACCGTCGGTGGGATTGTATCTGCTGGAATCAACGGGTTTATTGGCGATTATTTTTCCGGAATTGACATGGCTTTCCGGTGTGGAGCAGCAACAAGGGTATCTTCATAAAGATGTTTTCAAACATACGCTCAAAGTTGTTGATAATATTGCCGAAATGACAAATGACTTACGGTTGCGATTTGCCGCGTTGGTGCATGATATTGGCAAGCCGCGTACCAAGCGGTTTGTCGAAGGTATCGGATGGACGTTTCACGGCCATGAAGACGTGGGTTCACGCATGGCGCGGGGTATCGGAAAAAAGCTCAAGCTACCCAACGATTTTTGGTTGTACGTTTCTAAGTTAGTCAAACTCCACATGCGTCCTATTCAGCTTGTGGATGAAGGCGTTACGGATAGTGCGATTCGGCGGTTGCTTTTTGACAGCGGCGCCGACTTTGACGATTTGTTGACGTTATGTCGTGCAGATATCACATCCGGGAATAAAGAACGTGCCAAACGTCACTTGGAAAATTTTCAGCGCGTATTAGATCGGGCGCGCGATGTGGAAGAAAAGGATCGCCTGAGGGCATTCCAGCCGCCGATTCGCGGGGATGAGATCATGCAGATGTTCGGTTTGCCACCGGGACCGACAGTGGGTGCTTTGAAAAAAATAATAGAAGAAGCGATACTCGAAGGTATTATACCTAACGAATATCAAGCGGCGTACGATCACCTTATGGCGCACAAAGATGAGGTGCTTCAATCAGCAGAAAATATGCAGCCGTAAGTATGCGATCGTTATACGCTAAGGTTCTTATTCTCGGTTATGGTTTTTGGTTTTGGGCTTGCGGTTCATCCCAACCGGTTCCGGCCGATGCGCCATTCCTTCACGGACTGGAGGTTGCCCGATGGGCGGAAACGGCGCCAGTTATTCGTGAACGTGTGCATTCTGTAGCAGGATGGCAGTGGGTGACGGTGCTTCGTGATCAAAATGGACGTGAAACGACCATCGTTGTCCGACATGATGATGAGGAGTATCATCTGGAGTTGGATTTGAACGGACGGATGCAGAGCATAAGCCGTATTTATCCGATAGCCCAGCTTGACAGTGCGGTTTCGCAACTGGAGCGGATGTACCGTGAGCCTGACAAGGTAATGCAGCGTCCGACGTATCAGATGCGGCGATGGGAAGTGTATCCGGAAGGCTACGGCGTATGGATCGAAATGATGATAACCAAAGAGTTTTTTTCAATACAAGCGGTATATAAAAATGGATCTCAAAAAAACGGATAATGCCGAACTCAAATTACGCAGTCTCGGAAATACCGAAGAAATTGCGATTGATGAGGAAGCGATCCAGTATGTGGTCGTTACATGCGGAAAAACGCATTTTGCATTTGAGGGTATTTACGTGAAGGAAATTTTACCGCAAACAGACATTACGTTTGTTCCCGGATTGCCCAATTTTTTTTCCGGTATGATCCATGTGCGGGGAAATCTGGAATGTGTTGCGGATCTAGGCCAATTGATCGGCCTTCAGCCGACAAAAACCGATAAACTGAATCGTGTTCTGATTGTACGTTATGAAGAGATTTCATCCGGTATTTTGACAGAATATGTTTTGGACTTGATAGACGTGCCGAAAAGCAAAATTCGATCCGATATCAAGCATACCGATGCCGGGCGATCCGATTATTTTATCGGCGAATTTGAGTGGAATAACCAGATCGTCGTGATACTCGATATTGTCCGGTTGATGCGAAAAATAAACGGTGAGGAGATATGAAAGCCGGTCAACACGCCAACACTATGGATGTATTGGTTTTCGAGATCGGTACGACGCTGTACGGTATTCCGATCGGGCAAATTGATATGCTTGATTTTGTAAAATCGGAATCGCAGATACCGGCTGGAAATCAAATTCGTCATTTGTTGGGGTTTGTGTCCGACAGGAATCCGATTTCGCAACGGTCGGTAAAAATAAAAAACCCGCAGCCATTGCGATTTATCGTCGAAGGTATTTACGGAGTTTTTACATTGGATGTGCGTCGTATCGCCGATTTACCCAAAACGATCGGGCATCAGGTGGAGCGATCCCCGGTTTCATCGGCCTATATATCGCCCAAAGAGCAATGGGACGGCCGGTTAGTTTTATTGCTTGATCTGCAAAAAAAACATATTACGGAACGTTATGCTGCATAGGTATAGTGTACTTACAAAATTATTTTTGACCTTGATCGGCATGTTGAGTGTGTTGCTTACGGCCGGATTTGTCGTAGTGAGCAGCGGCATGGCTTTGGGCTGGGCGCTGCTGTGGTGTGTGATGGCGTTTGCCTTGGCCGCGATCATCGGATATTTGTTGATCAGACGTATCACTGAACCGCTCTATTTAATGATCGGCACGTTGGACTCACGTTCTGATTTTCTGTCGTTATCCATACCCCAGGTCGAACAACGTCGCGATGAATGGGGAGAATTGTATCAACATTTGCATGCGCGTCTGATGTTGTGGAAAAACCTCCGAACGAATATGGATGAACGGCTGCATGTCATGGCTAAACCCCTGACGGACGGTGATCATGCGATCCGGATGCAGCATGACGCGATGGCGGAAGTGCAACACGCGTTGGCGGAACAAATAACCCGCCATGAAACCAATCTGCGGTCATCCGTATCTGCAGCAAAAACGTACCAAGAATTACGTATCAAACTTTCGGACATGGCCGAAGCGCAGAAAAAGATCATGCGTCAAGCCCACACGGTGTATCAGCAATTATTTTCCTCGCGCGAACAGCAAAGTAGTCGTATAGAACGCCTTGGTCAGCTGATCAAAAAATTTGATGATGTCAGCGACGTGGTGCGCCGCGTTCATTTTATCAATGATCAAACCAAACTTATCGCATTTAATGCGGCCATCGAGGCATCTTCTAACGGTGAACACGGGCGGCGTTTTGCCATAATAGCATCCGATATTCGTAATCTCTCTCAGACCATCGATGACTCGAATATAGACATGAAAAATATTTTGAGTGATTTGCAAACGGCATTATCCTCGTTGATCGAATCGGCACGGACGGATTCACAACGCGTCATGGAATCGGTCCAAACGCTGAATGAAGCCGTGACATGGATGGAACGTAATCAAAACGAGATGAACGATGCTCTCGAGACGGCTGCAACGATTTCTAAGATGTTCTCCGATAATCATGCGGCGGTTATGGCACATACGGAAAATATCAAACGCATTCAGCATTCTATCCAGACCACAAACGCTGTATTTAATTCTTTAAAAAATCATATACACGATCTCAAGGCCGGTTATCAATCCATCGGATCCTTAAGCTGACGGAGCTTGTATGAAATTTGCATCCAAACTTTTTCTGGTATTTGTCGGGTTTTCGGCTTTTCTGAGCCTGGCATTTGTAGGAACGTTTTATTTATTTGTTTTTAAGAAAGCCGAGCTGGACCTGAAATCGCAAGCACAGTTGCATGCGTATTCACTGGCCGTAACGTTGAGCAAGCTCATTGACGGGGATAAGCACCAAACCATACTTACCCGTGCGGACGAAAATTCGGAAGCCTATAAGGAAATACAGCGTGTACTGCGGACATTTCGCGATGCCAATAGGGAAGTCGGCATGCCCGTACAATATGTGTATACCAAAATTCGTACGGAGCACAAAGATACTTTGGCGTATGTCGTGGATGCACAGGAAGACGATCGTTCCATAGCCAGCATTGATCCGACGACCAAGGATACGACGTTCAATTTTACGCCCGTCGGGCAGCGTGTTGAAGTGACGTGGCAGCGCGAATTTCAAAAAGCTTCCGTAAGTGATTTTTACTCCGATCCATGGGGGATGTGGATTACAGGAGCAGGGCCTATTCGAAACAGCGCCGGTACGGTTGTTGCGTTTGCTTATGTGGATGTCAGCGGTACGAAAGTTTTGGAAGAACTCAATGCGATCAAGCAACGCATCACCGTGGTTTCTGTTATTGCATTGATAGCGCTGTTGACGCTTTCGGCGATTTTGAGTTACGTATTGGCTAATTTTGTGAATCGCCCGTTAAACAATCTGCGGGAGGGGCTTACGCGCATCAAAGACGGCGTGTTTGATTTTCGAATACCGATCAATCGCAAAGATGATTTTCAGGATTTGGCGGAAGCGTTTAACGTGATGTCTGAAAATATGCGTACGATGGCCGCTCAGATATCCAACGGTTCACGTAAAATAGCTTCGACGTCCACAGAAATACTTGCCATTTCACGCGAGCAAGCGACGACGTCCAGTCAGCAATCCATTTCCGTAACCGAAACCACGGCGACGATGGAGGAACTCACTTCGACATCGCGTTATATTGCGGAGAATTCGGAATCCGTAGTAAAAATCGCGGCGGAAACACACGAAATTTCTCAGGAAGCCGTTGATCTTTCCGGTGTGGCAAAAGATAAGATGGAAGAAATTCGTCGTAAGAGCGATCAGGATACCAGCGCGATTGCCGATCTCAATAAAAAAATGCAAAAAATCACCGAAGTCATTGAGATCATCAATACGGTCACCGAACAGACCAAACTTATTTCGTTTAATGCGCGCCTGGAAGCAACCGGGGCCGGCGAAGCGGGTCGGCGGTTTTCCGTCGTGGCGTCGGAAATTCGCCGTCTGGCCGAAAACGTTGCCGAATCCACCGAAGAAATAAAAGAAACCGTACATGAAATTCGTGTGGCAATGGATTCGTTGGTGAAAAACTCCAAAGAGAGCGCATACAAAATCCGTGAAGGTGTGGATCTGGTATCCAAAGTTTCCACCGTATTGGAAAACATCCTTCTTGCGGCACAAAACACTACCGAATCGGCTAAACAAATTTCCCTGTCCACGCAACAGCAACGTACGGCGAGCGAACAAGTGGTCACTACATTAAAAGAAATCTCCGAAGGCGCAAAACATTTTGTCAAATCAAGCAATCAGGCCGCCATCATATCCGGCGATCTCAATGCGCTCTCGGATGAACTCAATAAAACGCTCAATAATTTCAAAGTAGGCCGTTAAACGATGCGCAAACTGGTATTATGGGACATTGACGGTACATTGATTCGCTGCGGTAAATCGCCGCGTAATGCCATCGTTGCCGCGATGGAAGAGGTTTTCGGAACGCGCGGTGATGTGGATAATTATCCTTTTTCAGGGAAAACCGATCCTCAGATCATATATGATGTGATGACGGCCGCTCGGTTGGATGAGCAGCATGTACTTGCAAATATGCACGTTGCTCTCGCAGGTTATGTTGCGCGCCTCGAAAAAACACTGATGCCTGATGAAATTCGCATTTTTGAAGGCATTGTTGATCTTCTGAATCAACTATCTGGACATAATGAAGTCGTTCAAGGTCTATTGACCGGTAATGTAATCGAAGGTGCGCGCATCAAACTGAGCCGAGCCGGGTTGGGGCATTATTTTTTTAACGGGAAACCTCCGCTTGGAGCATTTGGCAGCGATGCACGGCATCGTCCTGAACTTCCCGCGATTGCCGTTCAACGGGCCTGTGAAATGACGGGCCGGCGTTTTGAATCCAAAGATATTGTCATCATCGGCGACAGCCCGTATGATGTGCTGTGCGGAAAACATCTCAATGTCCGTTCGATCGCCGTAGCTACGGGATGGCATTCGGTTGAAGATTTGAAACCCTATGAGCCGGATGCAGTCTATACCGATTTTTCTGATACATCCGATGTTTTAAAAACCATACTTGCTTGAAGAGGCACCAGTGAAAAAAAAGATACATCATAAACACGTTACCGATGCCAAAGCGTTTGTACAAAAGCCCGATTTCAAATTTAAGTTTGACGGTTATGAGGCAATTCGTCCTGAATTGATCGAAACGTTTGCGTATGAAAATCCCGGCCAACCTCAGGCGATCGTGGTTTCAACGGAAGAATTTACGGCTGTATGTCCCTGGTCGGGTCTTCCGGATTTTGCGCGGATCGTTGTGACGTATGTGCCGCGCCAAAAAATCATCGAATTGCGTTCCTACAAATATTACCTGTATTCCTATCGCAATGTGGGTATATTTCAGGAACATTTGACACCGCGATTACTCCAGGATCTTGTGGCCGCATGCGAACCTGAAAGCATGACAGTTAAAACGGATTATAATATTCGGGGAGGCATTCACACGGTATGTGAAGCCTCATATCGTCGGAACACCAAACGCCGTTAAAAGGTTGTACTTATGAATGTTGCTTTGTCGCAAACACCTACTGTTTTGATCGTCGATGACAGCGAGGATATGATCCTTCTGCTGACGGAGGTTTTGGAAGATGCCGAATACCGGGTCGTAACTGCACGCAATGGACACGAAGCGTTGGATATGGTCGTACAGGCCAATCCGGATTTGATATTGCTTGATGCGATCATGCCTAATATGAACGGTTATGAAGTCACACAGATCCTCAAAACACAAGACAAAACTCGCCTCATACCGATTATCATGCTAACCGGTTTGTCTGACCTTAACGACAAACTCAAAGGGATCGAACTCGGTGTTGATGATTTTCTTGTCAAACCGTTTAACCATTTAGAACTGGTGACGCGCGTTCGTTCCTTGATCCGGGTAAAACAATATACGGACGAACTCGAAAACGCCGAGACCGTAATTTTTAGTTTGGCGCTGGCGGTCGAAGCCAAAGACGAATATACCGAAGGGCACTGCAACCGATTATCGTTTTATGGCGCCAGGCTTGCGGAAGCAATTGGTTTATCTACCGAGCAGATCAAGGCCGTTCGTCGCGGTGGCATTTTGCATGATATCGGTAAGATAGCTATTCATGACAATTTACTTCTTAAACCCGGCCCGTTGACACCGGACGAATTTGAAGTGATGAAGCAACATACGGTGATCGGGGAGCGAATTTGCAAGCCTCTCAAATCGCTCAACGGCGTACTGCCCATTATTCGCAGTCATCAGGAACGATGGGACGGAAGCGGATATCCGGACGGGCTTAAAGGGGAAGAGATACCTATCATCGCCCGTGTGATCATGACCGTGGATTTATACGACGCGTTGACTACGGACCGTCCTTACCGTCGGGCTTTATCCAATGAAAAAGCCTTTGAGGTTATGCGCGAAGAAACGGCGATGGGTTTATGGGATGCCGTGTTGATGGAAAAATTTATTGATATGATGCAGAAGAACGAATTCGGTACACCGACTGGCCGCAGCGCCTTATAAATGCAGGAGAAAACAGTTGCCTAAGAATCACCGCAATCAGCATGATAATTTAGAAACCGTAGATAAGTCCTATCGCATGCAAGAGCCGTGGCGCCTTTTGCGTATCATGGCCGAGTTTGTGGATGGCTTTGAAAAAATGGAACGCGTGGGACCGGCTGTTTCGATATTCGGTTCCGCCCGCACAAAACCGGGCATGGCTAATTATAAATTGGCAGAAGAATTAGCGCGCCTAATCGTCAAATCAGGTTTTGCCGTGATCACCGGAGGCGGCCCCGGGCTTATGGAAGCGGCCAATAAAGGCGCCAAAGAAGCAGGCGGGAAGTCCGTTGGCCTCTCGATCCAACTGCCGTTTGAAACCAAAGGCAATGATTTTCTGACGATGGAAGTAAACTTCAATTATTTCTTTGTGCGCAAGGTCATGTTCGTCAAATACGCCCGCGGTTTTATTGCTTTGCCCGGCGGTCTGGGTACGATGGACGAATTATTTGAAATGTTGACGTTAATACAGACCGGTAAAGTGGATCCCTTTCCGATCGTGCTTATCGGTAAAACCTACTGGAGCGGTTTGCTTGATTGGATGAAAGCATCCATGCTCAAAGAACGATACATCAACCCCGAAGATTTGGAACTGTTTCATGTAACCGATTCGGCTAAAGAAGCGGTGAGCATCATACAGGATTTTTATAAGAAAAATAAAAAACGCGGAAAAATCAGAATAATATGAGCGACGCAAAAAAAAGTAAAACCGTGCTGACCGATGCGGGTATCGAAGTGCCCTTGTATCTCAAGGAATACCCGCAGGATTATTCGACGAAGCTGGGCGATCCGGGACAGTTTCCCTATACTCGCGGTGTTCAGAATACGATGTATCGCGGCCGTCTGTGGACCATGCGTCAGTACGCCGGATTTGGAAACGCAGAAGAATCCAACAAACGCTACAAAATGCTTTTGGCGCAAGGTACGATGGGGTTATCCGTAGCATTTGATTTGCCCACACAGATCGGTTACGATTGCGATCACGCACTGGCCGAAGGCGAAGTAGGAAAAGTCGGCGTTTCGATTTCGTCTCTCGAAGACATGGAAGTGCTTTTGGATGGCATTCCGCTGGATCAGATCAGCACATCCATGACGATCAATGCGACAGCGGCGATTTTATTATGTCTGTACGTTGCCGTAGCTAAAAAACGCGGCGCGGATATTCGCCAGCTTTCCGGTACGATACAAAACGATGTTCTAAAAGAATATATAGCTCGCGGTACTTACATTTATCCACCCAAACATTCCATGCGGATTATAACTGATATTTTCCGCTATTGTACGAGCGAGTTGCCCAAATGGAATATGATTTCAATATCCGGTTATCATATTCGCGAAGCCGGCTCCACGGCGGTGCAGGAGTTGGCATTTACGTTTGCCAATGCCATCGCTTATGTTGAAGCGGCCGTAGCTTCCGGTCAGGATGTGGATCAGTTTGCCTCGCGACTCAGTTTCTTTTTTAATGCGCATAATAATTTTTTTGAAGAGATCGGTAAGTTTCGTGCGGCACGAAGGATTTGGGCGCATATCATGAAAGAACGATTTGGCGCAAAAGACCCCAAAAGCATGATGCTGCGTTTCCACACGCAGACCGGCGGTTCTACGCTGACAGCCCAGCAGCCATACAATAACATACCCCGCGTGACATTACAAGCGTTATCGGCTGTTTTGGGCGGTACGCAAAGTTTACATACTAATTCGTTTGATGAAGCGCTGGCGTTACCGACAGAAGATTCGGCGCGAATTGCCCTTCGCACACAGCAGGTGATTGCGTATGAAAGCGGCGTTGCACAGTCAGTTGATCCGCTTGCCGGAAGTTATCTGGTCGAACAAATGACGGATGAGATCGAAACGCGTGTCATGCGCTATCTGAAAGACATTGATGCGATGGGCGGTTCCATTCGTGCGATTGAGTCCGGTTATTTTCAAAGTGAAATCGCTGAAGCCGCATACCGTTATCAAAAGGCGATCGAAACCAAGGCGCAGATTATCGTCGGTGTCAATGATTTCAAAGTCGAAAGCGATCCGAAGCCGGACATACTTCAGATTGATACATCACTCGAAAAAAATCAAAAAGAACGTATTCAAAAACTGCGTGCGCGACGTGATAATGCTAAAGTTCAATCCGGGTTAGAAAAATTAGCTCAGGCTTGCCGGAGTACGGACAATATCCTGCCGTGTATATTAGAATCGGTAGAAGCCTATGCCACTTTGGGGGAAATCGCCGATACGATGCGCAACGTTTTTGGAGAATATAAGGCCGCTTGAAATGATCGGGGAATGGGACATTAATCGCAAAATTCGTTTTGGCGTAGCCTTGCTTTTTGTCGCAACCGGTATTTGGGTGATGATCGGTAATGTTATGCCGGATTATATCAATGATCGTTATCATTACGTAATGGGCTTTATACTTATATTTTATGGCGTATTTCGCTTCGTGCATTATGATTATAGAAAAAACATCAAACGTACTGATGAAATTTCAGAAGAAAATGAAGAATAAAATACACAAATTTGTCGTTGTCTTATTATGCGGTTTGTTTTGGACCGGTTGTAAAGGTAACGAAAGGGCATCAACACCTACGACAGGTGCTTTACCTTTGATCTGCGATGATGCTGTTTCTAATGTTATTCAGATTCAAAAAAATGAATTTGAAAAACGGTACACACAAGCTAAAATTGATATGCAGCTAGCTCCGGCCTCGGCGGCGATCGTCAAGCTGATCAATAACGAAGTGGAATGTATCATTAGTTCGCGTGAATTGGACTCGACGGAAACGGATTTTCTAATTCGTCACGAAATTAAGGTTTTTTCGCAGAAGTTTGCACTCGATGGTATAGCCATTATTGTCAATGCGGAAAATCCCATCGAAGAAATGAGTCTCGCTTCGCTGCGAGAACTTTTTTCCGGAGATGCGACGTACTGGTCGGATATCACAGACTCGGTGCGATTTCCGTATCATCTTAACCGAATTCAAATCGTCAGTGATGGTCGTCGCTCCGGTAATTATAGAGTTTTGCACGAAATGGTACTCGACAAAAATCCGTTATCACCTAATGCTGTCGTATTGTCCGGCGACTCGGCCAATAGTGTCGTACCCAAAATTTTGGATTTTGTAGCATCAACGCCGGGCGCCGTAGGATATGTGAGTACGGCTTGGGTGGGTAAAACCAGCGCGGATTGGGAATCGCGTTCCGGCAAATTAAAAATTATTCGTGTGTCGGGTGAAGACTTTCACAAAGCAGTAGAGCCCATACAAGGGTATGTTTATCGCGGCGATTATCCGTTGCGACGGGTATTATATATTATTCATCGTCAGCCGTATATCGGGTTGGCGGCCGGTTTTACGGCTTTTTTGACAGGTAATGACGGGCAAAAAATATGTTTAGCCAATAACCTTGTTCCGGGGATGAATCCCATCCGGCTTAAGCATGAGTAAAAAAAGCTTGTTTTTTTTCTAAAATCGCATAGATTTTTCCGTCATTTTTGGTCCCAATCCGGTTTTTGACGAATCTATATCTTGTCTATAATTTATTGTTAGATCCGATCTTATTTTAACAAAGAGGAAGTACCTTAGTATGCGTATGGTTTTGAAAAACGTATTGGCGCTTACATTTTTGTTCGTTGCTGCGCAAGTTTCCGTATATGCACAGAATGGCGAAATCAAACAAGCGCTCCTGCTTATCAATAAAGGCGAAAACAAAGAAGCCGTTGAATACCTGCTTCAAAAAGTAAATGAATTCCCTAAAACCGCAGAATTGCGCTATCTTTTGTCCATGGCATTAGATAAAAACGGTCAAACAGATATGGCTATCGAAGAGGCCAAAGCTGTCGTGACGATGAAGCCAAAATATAAAGATAACCGTCGGCTTTTGATGAATCTTTATATTAAGAAAGAAAACTTCAAAAGCGCGATGGAGGAGTGCCAATTTCTGCTTAAAGAGTCCAAAAAAGATATTGGCCTCAAGCTTAATCTGTGCGAAATATACCTCGGTCTTGAAAATTATAAAGATGCCAGCACGGAGTTGGCAAAGCTCGAAGTAGAAAAACCCAATGATAATTTGGTACTGACGTTATTAGGTGATGCGTATGCTAAGCAACGCGTCAATTCACTGGCTATACAATATTATAATAAAGCGCTAGGCGTTAATCCTAACGCAGTAAACACGAAACTCAAACTGGCTAAGCTGTATTTTCGTGAAACGCAGTACAATGAAGCACTCAAAGAATATCTCGATGTTGTGCGTATGGACACGACCAATGCTGAAGCGCTTTTGCGTATCGGTATCATATATAACGCCGCCGGAAAATCCGATGTCAATCAATACGGCCGGGCTATCGGTTTTCTCCAGCGCTATATCGGTATAGCACCCAATGATTATGCAGGGTACTATTATACAGGTAAAAGCTGGCATGCGCTCCGTAGCTGGCAAAATGCTGTTACTAATTTTGAATCAGCTATGAAGCTGGATGATTCGGCTCGAGTTAAGGAAGAAACGACTGCTCTTTTATCGGAATCCTACCGTGGCCTCGGCGTGAATTATCTCAAGGATAAAAACTACGATGCGATGACGCCTGCGATCAAAAAGTCAATCGAACTTAATCCGGCCAGCGATTCGATCGCGTTTGAAATCGGATATAGTTTTTACGGCGAAAAAAATTATGCGACGGCCGCATCATGGTTTGATATTTCTGCGCAAAGCAAAACTGCGAGCGAGCCCAAAATTGCCAACAGCCTATTCTTATCAGGCGTATCGCGTTATAATGCGGCAACGACCAAAGCCGACAGCTTGGCCGCATTGGCGCCGATTGAGAAATCATTAGCGATCCGCCCCACATTGAATAATTATCTTAACTTTGCACAGTACAACGAATCGGTAGATCAGCCTGCTAAAGCCCGTGCAGCTTACGAAAAAGCCGTCGAAATGGACAGCAACAGTGTAACGGCACAACTCAAACTAGGAATTTTGTTATTCAATAAATTTAAAAACGATACGGAACCTGCGATCAAGGCGTTTAAAAAGGTCGGCCAACTTGATGAAAAAGGTTCCTATAAAATGTCGCATTATTTCTTAGGTTTGTGTTACCTCAACGCCAAGAAAAAACCGGATGCACGTGAAGCATTCAAAAAATATTTAGAAGTAGATCCGACAGGTAATTTTTCCAAGCAAGCTAAAACGTATGTAACACAACTTGCCGGAGCGCGCTAATTTTTAACGCCCAAGTATTGTGTTGATTGGAACTATTGAAAAGCTGAATTATTATAAAAGGAGATTGCGATGAAAGTCAAAACTGATCCGTCCGGCGTGGTGGTGATCGCCCCCAAAGGCCGTCTGACCGGAGGTTCCGAGACGGACGAACTAAAACAGGAAATCGAACGCGTTGTAACGGAAGGTATTACCAAGTGTGTAATCGAATTATCCGAAACGATTTATCTGAATAGTACGGCTTTAGGGCTTTTGGTATCCGCTCATAAAAAATTTATTGACCGCGGTGGAAAATTGAAATTATCCGGCGTTAATAAAAATATTGATAATATACTCGTTATCACCAAACTATCATTGGTGTTTGAAGTGTTTGATACCGAAGCCGAAGCGCTTGCGAGTTTTAAGTAACATAAAAATAACTTGTATGCTTCGGGTTAGACTCGTATCTTTCCCGAACCTGTTTAAGGCAAATCTTAGTCATACATTAAATAAATCCTATTTTTCAGGAGGACCTTCCTTATGAAGCAGTCAGTATTCATGTCTATTTTGATCACCACGGCATTTGTCGTGTCCTATTTGGTATTCGAGTTCATTTTCGGTGCCGAAGGTGACAAATATGGCCTTCACTATATTTACGCGGGCGGTCCCCTCGTAGTTATTTTGATGGTTCTCTCCATCATGGTGGTGACATTTATTTTTGAACGTATTTTTTCGTTGCGTAAAGCCAACGGTAAAGATAGCCTTCCTTTCTTCCTCAAGAAAATTCAGAAAAGCCTGATGGACGGCAACGTGGAAACTTCGATTGAGGTTTGCGATCATCAAAAAGGTTCCTGCGCAAACATTATTAAAATGGGTTTGGAAGCGTTTCAACGCAGTTCGAAAATGGGTATGAACATGGAAAAACGCGTTGCTGAAACTAAACGTGCTATCGAAGAAGCCACGGCTTTAGAAGTACCGTTGCTCGAACGTAACCTGATCGCGCTGTCGACGATCGCGTCAATCGCAACCATGGTGGGCTTGCTCGGTACGACCCTCGGTATGATCCGCGCATTCAAAGCGCTTGCTCAATCCGGTGCTCCGGATGCCGTATCCCTCTCGCTCGGTATCTCCGAAGCGCTTATCAATACGGCCGGTGGTCTCGGTGCCGCCATCGTTGCGATCATAGCATATAATTATTTTGTCAATAAAGTGGATACCTATACTTACCTGATTGACGAAGCCAGCTACAATGTAGTTGAAATTCTGACCACAACACACGGTGACGATAAGAACTAATTTGAAGGCGTGGTAACTTACTATGGCAAAACATAAAAAACATCGTGTCGGCGTAAAGCTTGACATGACGCCCATGGTGGACGTCGCGTTTCTTCTGCTGACGTTCTTCATGCTTACGACGACCTTTCGTCCGCCGGAGGAAATTTCG
Organism: bacterium; assembly: GCA_013360215.1. Lineage (NCBI taxonomy): Bacteria > bacterium. The sequence continues at coordinate 35,893 of JABWCP010000024.1, forward strand.
GTTACCGTTCCGGATTCACACTCACAGTTGAAGTTGCCTTCAGCGAATGTGATCACCATATCGGTCGCCAAAGATCCCATTATTCTCAAAAAGGGCACACAAAACGAAGAAAATACCGGCACGCGCATTTGGATGGATGTGGATGCACAGGTCGTACGCGGAAAGATTTTCGGTGCAGATTATGCACAAAGTGCAGGTAAAGCGGTTAAACTGGACGAACTCCAGAACCTTATTACCAAAGCGCGTTTAGAAAATCTGGCTATCCGTGGCGCTTCCGGCGCTATGCGTGTGGTGCTCAAAGCGGACAAAGATGCCGATTACGGTGTCGTAAGCGAAATCATTGACATTTTACAAAAATCCAAGATCACGACGGTGAACTTTATCACCAATCTTGAGAAATAATTTTAGCGGAGTACTAACATGGCTGAAGTAGGTGGTGCACAACCCCGATCCCACGGCAAGGGCAAGAAGAAAAAGAAAGCCCGCACCGGTGTGCGTTTGGATATGACGCCGATGGTGGACGTGGCGTTCCTTCTGCTGACATTTTTCATGCTTACGACGGCATTCCGTCTGCCGCAGACTATGGAAATCAGCATCCCTGAAGATAAACCTGAAAGTAATGTTAAGATCGCTGAATCAAATATTATGCAGATTCGGATCGACTTGGATAATAACATTTTTTGGAACCAGGGTAATGAAAAGCCGCAAAAAACGACTTTGAAGGAATTACGTCCGATCATCATTGATCGTAGTGAGAAGAATATCGCTAATGGAAAAGGCGATACGATGAAAGATAAGTTTAAACTGATCATACTAATTAAGATTGATAAGAGAGCCAAATACGAACACATGGTCAATATCGTGGACGAACTCAATCTTGCCATGTTTGACCTGAATCAAAAGAATAACCTAACCGAAGCAAATCGTCTCTCACCGCGATTTGCGTTTGCTCCCTTTAGCGAGCAAGACCAGAAGGAGGTTGCGAAAGCCCAATGACCAACATCGAAGTCATCGAAGGCTACGGCCGGGAGAACTACGGTTCATTTGTTCTCAAAAAGGTATATCAGAAAAATGTCAGCACAGGTTTGATTATCGGTATTACATTGCATATAGCCGGTATCATGACGTACTACATCAGTACGGTAGTCTTTAAAGAAGAACAAATCCGTATGGTCCGTATTACGGATATCAACGAATTACAATCGGCTCCGCCGCTGCAAGAACAAACGGCCGCGCCGAAAGTAAAAGTCGAAGTACAGGAAGTGATCAAACCGGTGGCCGGTATACCTATTGTGGTGCCTGATGCCGAAGCCAAGCCGGATATGACCATACAGACACAAGAAGAAATCAAAACAGATATCGCTGCACCGACCAGTTTCGGAAGCGACGGCGGTGAAGTGAAGGTGGATATCTCCGGAACGATCGGCGATATCGGTGGAGGTGAACCGGGTATGGATGAATTTGTACCCGTCGAACAACAACCGGTGATCGTGGCTAAAGTACAGCCGGTTTATCCGGAATTGGCTAAAAAGGCCGGTCTCGAAGGTAAAGTGATCGTGAAGGCGCTGATCGACGAATCCGGTACGGTTACAAAATGCGTTGTATTGCAGGGTGACGAAATGTTCAAAGAATCGGCGGTTAACGCTTTGATGTCTATGAAATTTAAACCGGCAATTAACGGTAATCGCCCGGTAAAAGTATGGATTACCTATCCTTTTACTTTCCGTTTGAAATAATACGGTATAAAAGTTTATTAAAAAAACCCGTTGAGCATATCAACGGGTTTTTTATTTTACAAGGTGGTTAAACACTCGGGGCATTTTCGATCATTTTTTTTCTGTTTGTCAATAAACCCTCTGGCGTAAATCTTCCTGCATTTGGGGCATATCACCCGGTGTTCGTGACAAATCGGTACCTTTGTAGCGTGACATAAAAAAGTATGATCACTGCACATCGTACGTCCGCAATCGCTGCATGATTTGACACATTGATCACACACAATCTCTTTATCGGCAAAACAAACAGTACTATGCGTTTCGCAAACAGTATGGCCGCAATCATGGCAATGCGTATTGCAATTGGTACAGAGCTCTGTATTACAAACCGTACAGTGATGGGCATGCTCTTTATCGGGAAATTCATCTTTGCAGCCCGAGCAAACAAAAACACACCGCGAGCAACCTATTTTCCCATCAGCCAAAAGAGTCATATTTTGTATCGGCAATTTGCAAGAAGGGCAGTGACCGTAATCCAATAATCCGTGGTAGCTATCATACAAAAGCGGCACCTCAGCTTTGTGGCCGGTTTTGTTGTGTTCGACCGTTGTCGTGACTTCTATTTCAGTTCTTTCGATAATATGATAGCTGAGTAACTTTAGAACGATACGCAACTTATGGTTTTCAATTTCTTCCTTAAGTTTGTGCTGATATTCTCGTTCAATTGTGAGACGCTTTTCTTCATAACTGGTTTGACTGCGATGCATTTCATCAATTTGGGCTGTATAATAACCTTTGATGCGCGTGACGTTGCGATGCAGGCGTTTTAGTATCTCTTTTTGTAAACCTTGACCGTGTTCTTGTGCGCGGGTTGAAACCTCTTTGAGGCAGGTGCGAAAAGCGACTTCGATATCTTTTTGAGAAATTTCAATCCCGCTTTTGTTGGATAGAGTTTCGAGATCATGTTTTATCACTTCGTCGGTATAGTAACTTCGTGCATCGAAAACATGCCCTCGATGATCAATTCCCAATGTGAAGATATCTTCTGATTTTTCGTCGGACAGGTAACCGATTCGAAAATTAAAAAGTATATCGGCTACTTTTTGTTTTTTAGTTTTGACGTGGCTTATGCGCGCATTTTGGATGTGTATTTGGCGAGCGATACTTTCGCGGGAAATTTCATGCTTTTCTTTAAGACGACTTACGGCTTTCGTTCCGGTTTCTTGTAAAAACTCGTATATCGTATTAAGTACATAACTGCCGTGGGTAACCAGGTCAGCCGATTCATCCAGATCCTTTGTATCAAAAACCAGGTCTAATTTTTCTTTTCCAAAAACCTCCAGCAGAGGCTTTGAAAGCGAAATGTGAAGTCCTTTTTTGGACTCTGTAACTTCCGATGCGTTCGTTTCAAAAAAGTATTTTACGAATGATTTCATGCTTAATAAAAAAAGGGAGCTATTCCATAAGGTGCTTACTTATTACCTTTCGCATGATCCGTTGTCATTATGAACGAACGGATTCTGCGAAGGTTTTTACCGTAAAAGAGAACCTTTTGGAAACGCTCCCTAAATCGCGTTAAAAAGTATTATTTTTTCTTACAGCAGTCAGGCAATTGTTCATAGGCTGCCGGATCGGCTTTTTGATCATTGGCGTCATATCCGGATTTGACGATTGCGGATTCGATATCACCGATTTTGACGGAACCGGGAACATAAGAGATGGTGGCGATTTTAGTGTCCGTGTCCACCTCAACTTTTTTGACACCATTAACGGCCATCACGGCTTTTGTAATGGTACCCGAGCATTCGCCGCAGATCGCGGAATTAACTTTTACTACGGCTTTATCTAATTTTTCCTCTTTTCCGCAAGAAGAAATCAAGAGGGCCGCTAATGTTAAGATAGTCAAACGCATGTTATATTCCTTCCGTTGATTCGATGGATTGAACTTCTTCTTTTTTGCGATACAAAATAGCGACGGGGATTATCACCAAATAGCCTAAAACAAGCAAAATGGGTGCTATGGTCATCGAAATTGTACCGTAAACCGGCGGTGTTGCAAGGCAAACATAACCGATGATGATCGTAATAATACCGGCAAAAAATATATAATAATTTTCAGCGGTAAAAGGTAAGGTAGCTTTTTTAACAGGAGATTTTTTGGCCTGTTGAAGCTTAGATGAATTTGTTTTTTTGAGATTAGCAGACATATTTTTTCCTTTTGTTGGCCAGCAATATAGATATTCAACAGGCGAATGTCAAGATGAGGGGAGAATGCCGATACGAAGCGCTTCTTTTTTTAAGAAATCTACCGCCGCGTAACCTTTAGTTCCCAGATCAAGGGTATAATCGTTGACGTAGAGTTTAATGTGTTCCGCGATAACCGTGTCGTCAAGCTCTTGAGCGTGATGTTTGACGTAAGATTTACTCGACGTGGGATGGGAAAAAGCATATTCCACGCTGCGTCGAATAATGCGTCCAATCACTGACTGGATTTCTGGCCCAAACGTTTTTCTGATGGTTATGGCGCCCAGCGGAATAGGCATGCCTGTTTTTGTTTCCCAATAGTCACCCAAATCTTGGATCAAATGAAGGCCTTTGGCCTGATATGTAAAACGCCCTTCGTGAATAATCACTCCCGCTTCGGCCGAACCGTTTAATAGGTTTTTTTCTATATCTGAAAAAAGAACAGGTTGTGCCTGAACGGTTTTTCCCAAAAAAAACTGCAGTAAAAAATTGGCTGTAGTCAATTTTCCGGGGATCAATATTTTATCACCGGCAATACTATGGACATTAATAGGGCGTGCCGAAATAAATAAAGGGCCGCAGCGGTGTCCCAATGCGCTTCCGGATGGCAATAAGGCGTAATCTTTTAACAAATATAAAAAGGCATGATAACTTAATTTCGTAATGTCTAATTCGCAGCGGAAGGCTTTCTGATTGAGTTCTTCGACATCTGCAAGAAAAGGTTCGAATTCGATTCCTTCGGTGTCGATTTTTTTATGAACCAGGGCATCAAAAATGAACGTATCATTGGGGCAGGTAGAATAACCCAGCGTAAACTTCATTTTCAGATTTTCTCCAAAAGTTGGATAGTAAAGGTGCTCAACGCCGCAACAGCTTCGTTGATTTTCCAGCGACTTCGGTCGCGAGGCTCGACAAAATTGGAAAGCGACCGATATTGTACATAAGGTTGCCCCGCCCGTAAACAAGCCAGTGCAAAGGCGCCGCCTTCCATGCTTTCGATATCCGGAGTAAAATTATTGCGATTCCACAGAATGCGTTCTGTATTACCGGTAACGGTATTGACCGTGATTCCTCTTACTTTGGGTGTTTGCGCCAATCGGCTCCAATTTTGCAGATCGTTGGGATTTTCGATTTCGTTGTAAATCGCCTTGTTGTCGTAAGAATGTAAGGGAAATCCCATGCGCTGTAGATTTTCAAATTGCCCATCCGCCGTCGTAGCGCCCATTTCTGCGAGTATATCCGTATCTACACGTACAATAGAGGCCAAAGCATGTCCTTCACTATACGTACCGGCTATTCCGAGATTTATGGCCCAATCATACGATGATATTTGTAATTGTTTACCGAGACTATACGCCGTATTGATCATACCAATACCGGTAACTAGAAAGTCAATTGTATGGGAGTGTGAAGTAGGTGAGCGCCACAAACCAAGTTTATCGGGATGAACGGCCTTATAATGAACCAATAGGGGCTTGATTTCGGCTTCCGTCGCAGAAACGATGAGTATTCTCATGGGACACTAAAAGTAAATTAAGGTAGCCGAGCGTGTGCCAAAGTCTTTGGAAATCAATTGAGCACAGGTATCATGACCGGATTGCGGTGTGCATGCGCTATATCTTCAGCCGAAAATTCTTTTATCACATTATATAACGCATCGCGCTCGATGGGTTGGCGGCCCGCATCGGATATGAGTTTGATCAATTCCGACGTGGTCATTCCCGATGCACTGTCCGTTCCAGCCATACTCATGATCGTTTCTTCGAGGATTGTTCCTTCGATTTCATTTGCACCATAGCTGAGCGCCGTCTGTGCCATATTTTTACCAATAACTACCCAATAAGCTTTGATATTTGGAAAATTATCCAGCATCAGGCGCGATACCGCTACGACTTTCAAATCTTCGAAAGCACTAACCTGCGGTAATTTCTTTAATCGGTTGTTTTCATGCTGGTATTTGAGTGGAATAAATGTACTAAATGATCCTTTTGTTTTTTTTGCCAATGAAATATCCTGAAGCTCACGTAAACGAATTAAGTGGTCAATACGTTCATCATAACGTTCGATATGACCATAAAGCATCGTCGCATTAGTCATCAAACCCAGTTCATGTGCCATACCGTGTACTTTAAACCAACCCTCCGCCGTAGCTTTTTCATCACATATTTTTTCGCGGACACGCTGAGCAAAAATTTCAGCGCCACCGCCGGGCATGGCTTCGAGGCCGGCTTTCATCAAAGCCTCCAGCACAGCACGCATGGACATGTTATAGTGGTTGGCGTAGTATTCGATTTCGACGGCTGTAAAACCTTTGATGTGAATATGCGGCGCAACCGATTTGATCGTACTAAGCATATCGGTATAATATGAAAAGGGGAGTTCCGGATGTAAGCCGGAAGTGATATGGATCTCTTGGATGCCTTGCTTTAATCCGTCTTTAACACGTTGCGCGATTTGTTCCATCGTCATGGTATAGCCGCCTTCTTCGCCTTCACGCCGGTAAAACGAACAAAACATGCACGAATATTCACATACGTTGGTGGGGTTAAGCTGACGGTTGCGTACAAAAAATGATCGGTCGCCGTGCATTCTTTCCCGGACAATATTGGCCATGTAACCTACGCTGGTCAGATCACGCGTTTCAAACAATTGGACGCCGTCTTCAAAAGAGAGCCGTTCATGATCCATCACTTTTTGATAAATGGCGTCCAAACCGGAGGCGCGCAGCATGGACTTTATCAGGGAGTGATCATATACGGTATTTATACGTTTCATTAATATCTGCCTTTGGATATAGTGTTTATCATAATTAAAGTTTCAATTTTTTTTGAAACATCGGTAAACTAAAATAAGCCGCCATTATAAACAAGTATAAACTATTTTTTGCCGGACGGTTTAAATCGTGCCGTAAGACCGGGTTTGAGTTGTACCCACAAATGCGTCAGCGCATAGACGGCCGCACAAACGACAATCCACAAAATAAGTGTTAACCAAGGCGGCAAATTCTGATCAAATATGCTGATGGATGCTTTTTCGCCCGTTATCGAGTAGATAAGTACAAGGTGTGAAATATATGCAAAAAGAGATTGTCGCCCGAAAAGTAATACCTGTGGTGATGTGTGCCAGTTTTTGTAATCGAGTAACCAGAAGAACGAAAAAAGAATAAGTAATATACCCAAACGCATCAATACCCAATTCGGACTGGTCAACCAAAAACTTTCATATTCAAAAAAACGAATGGATGAAATATCCGAAATATAACCGATGGCAAACAAAGATACCCCGATCAGTGCAATCGCCGATACTATTTTATGTTCCTTATCAGAAGTGCTATAGCGCATAAAAAGACCGCCGACCAAGCCGCCGGACCAAAGGAAAACACACCACGGAAAAAGTGGAAATAAAGGATTGTTTTTTCCATTTAGTAAATTGGCTATTAGGGGATGTACTGATGAACTAAAATCCTTTTGCCAAAGGAACGGCGTAATAAGAAGAGCCGACCATGTGATAATAAAAAGAACAATAAAAAATACGGTTATGCCGCGAGTCCACAGCATCAATAGCTGTAAAAGAATCAGGCTGATGGCGATAGTTTGCAATACATCAATCTGATAAAAGCTGACAAGGTCTTCCGTAACAATATTCGGCCATCCCTGGCTCCAGTCCAATCGCGGTAGATGGAGAGCGAAACCGATCAGCATTATTACGAAAAAACGACGCAGTTGCTTCCGATAGCCGGGATTAAATGAGGTAAAGGAATGCCAATTATTCCAAGCAACCATGACAAAGGAAACACCGGCAACAAAAAGAAATGATGGCGCAACAAAACCGTTAATAAAATTCAGGTAGGAAAACCATTCTGAAGAACGCAGGCTTTTATCCATCCATGCATTAAAAACATGGGTCTCTATCATTACAAGGACAGCCCATCCGCGAAAAAGATCAATGAAGTGATAACGTTTATTCATACGCACCGCACCTGCAAGGATTATCCGGCTTTAAGCAGTTCTTCGTTTTCAGCTAATTGTAATTTCTCTACGATATCGTCTATTTTGCCTCCCATAACACCTTCCAAATCATATATCGTAAGTCCGATACGATGATCCGTTAAGCGATTCTGAGGGAAATTATACGTTCTTATTTTTTCGCTGCGATCGCCGGAGCCGACCATAGATTTGCGCTGAGATGCGATCTTAGCGTCGTGTTCACGTTTACGGAGATCATATAGACGCGATTTGAGCACTTTCATTGCTTTCTCGCGGTTTTTCAATTGTGAACGTTCATCCTGACATTGGACGACGATACCGGTAGGCAAGTGTGTAAGACGCACGGCGGTTTCAACCTTATTAACATTCTGGCCTCCCTTGCCGCCGGAGCGATAGATATCAACGCGTAAATCATTGGGGTTAATGACGACTTCAGAGTCGTCCTCCTCGAGAACGGGGAGAACTGCTACTGTTGCGGCAGAAGTGTGTACGCGACCTTGCGTTTCAGTTTTGGGTACACGTTGCACGCGATGAACGCCGCTTTCAAATTTAAGTTTACCATAAGCACCAGTACCGTTTACTTCAAAAATGATTTCTTTAAATCCGCCTTGATTGGCTTCGGTAAAATCAACCAATGTGAGTGCCCAACCTTTTTTTTCAACGTAATACTGATACATCGCATAGAGATCGCCTGCAAAAATACCGGCTTCGTCGCCGCCGGTTCCCGCACGTATTTCGAGAATAGCGTCTCCGTCGTCATGCGGGTCTTTGGGAATCAGGAGATACTTTAGTTCCGATTCGAGCAATTGTTTTTTGGCTTCCAGATCATTCATCTCAGCACGAGCCATATCGCGCAAATCGGCATCATCGGAGTTGTGAAGTATATCCTTGTTGCCGAGAATATCACTGTTCACTTTTTTATAGGCTTCAAATTTTTCCACAATAGGTTCGAGCGCGCTGCGTTCTTTGCTGAGCGATCGAAACAGATTATTGTTACTTACCGTTTCCGGCCGTGATAAAAGTCCGTTGATTTCGTTAAAACGAATGGATGCTTTTTCGAGTTGATCGATCATTTTTTTCTATGTTATTCGTGTACGCTCATGGCGCCAGTGACCTGACCTGCGTTATACGCGCGTACGGCTTCTTCGCCCAGCGCCGATTGCAGAGCCGCCATAGCCACTTCGATGTGTGTGATATCTGGTTTTTTTGTTGTGATGCGCTGGAGCCATAATCCGGGCATCATAAAAATCCGTGCCCAACTCAGATGATAATATTTACCGGAAAGTTTGATCAATTCGTATGATAAACCCGCAACGATCGGTACACAGGGCAAATGTAAAGCAAGACGATTCCACAGCCCCAAGGGACCGATATAGGCGATATATAAACTATCAATGATAGCAAAGGACAAGATGGATGCGATCATAACAAACATTAAAAAACTGGTCCCGCAACGGGGGTGGGGTGTATCGTATTTTAATCCATTTTCCGGAATCAATGCGTCCTTATTTTCAAAGGCGTAGATAGAGACATGCTCGGCGCCATGGTACTGGAAAAGCCGAAAAATATCTTTCATCTGACTGATCGCCCAGACATAGGTTATAAACATGGCGGCACGTAACGTTCCTGCTACAAGATTAAAAGACCATGCATTTTGATCGGCACCAATAAAATAATTGGTCAAGGAGATAGGGCCTGCAAAAAATACCAGAACTCCGATGCCTAAAGCAAAAGCAGTGGTCAAAAACAATTCCAGTCGGGAAGATTTTTTGGGTGTGGCGCCTTCTTCGTCATTGCTCATGGATACATCTGCTGAATACTGTAAAGCCGAAGTGCCGATAATAAGCATTTCAATAATAGCAATACTGCCGCGCAAGATGGGAATATTGAGAAAACGATAGCGATGCAGCAAAGATGTAAAGGGCTCGCGTCGTATGACGATTTGTCCGTTAGGTTTCCTTACGGCTGTAGCGACAGCATCAGCCGAACGCATCATTACGCCTTCGATGACGGCCTGACCGCCAACGGTAATCGTTTTAGGTGTTATGGGATTGTTACTCATTTATGGTAAATAAAAAGGGCTTTCCCAAAAGATTTTATTCCATATAAGAAACGCAATCTGTGTTTTTACAAAAAACAAATTCGACGTTTCGTCTTCGGTAAAATTCTTTTGAGACAGCCCTTTGTCGGACGTAATCTAATCTAAGCTTTTTTCTGAGTATCCTGATACTTGGCAAATTTTTTATTGAATTTTTCAACACGACCGGCGGTGTCAATCAGCTTGGTTTGCCCTGTGAAAAAAGGATGGCAGTTGGAGCAGATTTCGACGCGAATATCGCCGACGGTTGAACGGGTCTTAAAACTATTACCGCAAGAGCAGGTAACGTTTGACACGGGATACGTGGGGTGAATACCAGGTTTCATGGCTGTCCTTATGTTAAATTGTTATATATATGCTTCTTAAGCGCGCAATAGTAACCAATGATCGTATTAAAAACAATATTTTTTTTATATTATTCCCGTTTTCTCGCGGTTATGGTTTTTACTCATCTTTCAGGGTTTGGTTCCTGACAATGAACATTTGAATAATCAGGTAATGTTGTTATATTTAAAGGTCAATTATTGAAAATAATATCGTTCATTTTGATGAGGGTAGGTTATGACACATGCCGATTTGGTAACGAAGCTTGTTCAAAAAACAGATTCTAAAATCGTTCTGTTAGTCATGGATGGACTGGGGGGGATTCGTACAAAGCAAAATCCCAAAACAGAGTTAGAGCGTGCCAATATTCCGAATTTACACGCGTTGGCCAAAGAATCCGTGTGCGGGCGTATTATGCCGGTTTCTTACGGTATAACTCCGGGAAGCGGCCCCGCTCATTTTTCGTTATTTGGCTATAATCCCGCGGATGATAATATCCAGATCGGTCGCGGTGTGCTTGAGGCTTTGGGCTTAGATATGAAGTTGCAACCCGG
>JABWCP010000025.1 GCA_013360215.1 bacterium
TCGCTACGCTCGCAAGACTTCCTGCAATGTTCTATCACCAATCTCAATCCTTCTTTCCCTTCTATCCAAAGGGGGGTACGATGTTGCTTCCGTTTCCCACAATCAATGAAAAGGCATTTTGCCTTGCTTGTTTCCTCACGGTTTATTATAATTTAAATCGTTATAAAATAATCTTTTATTGATCTACGGAGCGTTTCAAGGCGTGGCCTTATTGAAGTCATCTTCAGCGAATTCCGAATTTGATATACTCAAAATCGTCGCAAAGAAAAAACTCTCAGAATCAGATCATGCATTGGTACGTGCCGAATTGCAAAAACGGTCTATGCCTCGTCATATAGCCATCATTATGGATGGTAACGGTCGCTGGGCTAAACAACGTGGATTACCGCGAATTGCCGGGCACAACGAAGGCGTTAATTCGGTCAAAGATATCACGGAGGGTTGTGGTGAACTGGGCATCGAAGCGCTGACACTGTATGCTTTCAGTCAAGAAAATTGGAAACGCCCAAGCTGGGAGGTTTCGGCCTTGATGAAGCTGCTTATGCGTACGATCCTCAATCAGATTGATAGCCTTAATCGTCAAAATGTACGAGTTAAAACGATCGGCCATATAGATATGTTGCCTGCCGGTACGCTAAATCAGGTAGAAAAAGCGATTGAAATAACTAAAAATAATACAGGCTTGGTGCTCAATCTCGCTTTGAGTTATAGCGGTCGTATTGAAATTCTCGACGCCGTAAAACGGCTTTATCAAGAGGCTGCGCGAAAAAAAACATTGATGGATTCGCTGGACGAATCGGTATTTGCTAAGTATCTGGATACCTTTGATCTGCCGGACCCGGATCTTGTAATACGAACGAGCGGAGAATTTCGTGTAAGTAACTTTTTACTTTGGCAGATTGCGTATGCCGAATTGTATATAACGGATATCTATTGGCCGGATTTTCGCAAACCTCAGCTGTACAAGGCCATATTGGATTATCAAAAACGCGAACGGCGTTTCGGAAAAGTAAGCGAGCAGATCGCGGAAGAAAAAAAAGAAAAATAATAACATTTTATCGTATACCCACGTAACTCAGTATGTATCAATATCCGGAGACAACGAATCACGTAATGAAACTTGCAAAAATCATCGTCATCACCGCCTTTTTGCTCTGCTTAGGAAGTAACCGTGCATCTGCTTTGTTTGCGCAGTCCGGAGCCAAACCTAAAATCGCATCCATTAAAATCGAAGGCAATATCAAATCCGATCCGGAATTAATTGTCATTGCCACAGGCCTGTCGGTAGATCAAGAGTTTAACCTGGATGATATTCAGAAAGCCATGGAAAATCTATGGCAAATGAATGTCTTCAAAGACATTCAGGTTTTTGGTGAACAAACAGAAAACGGCATTGCCGTCGTATTTGAAGTTAAAGAGTATCCGCGTCTGGAAAATCTTGAAATAAACGGAACGGATGAAATTGAAGAAAAAGATGTCCGATCCAAATTTGGTTTGTTCAATGGTCAGACGGTAAGCCCGCAACATATCAAAAAAGCTACCGAACGCGTGCGCCAGCTTTATGCTAGCGAAGGGTATCGCAATGTTGAAATTGATGTAAAGTCTTATAATTCGGAAACGGATACCGGCAAGGTTTTACTCAAAATCGAAATTGAAGAAAATGATAAGGTGAAGATTCGCGGCATAACATTTCACGGGAATAAGGCCTTTAGCAATGGTAAATTGGAGGGGGCCTTTGATGATACTAAGGCCAAACGCGGGTTCTGGAAATGGTTTAAGAGCGGTGATTTTGATGAAAAGAAATATAACGAAGACCTTAAGAAGTTGTTGATGTTTTACAAGAAGAGAGGTTTTCGTGATATCCAAATTATGAAGGATTCAGTGTATTACGCACAGAACAACAAGGATCTGCATATCGATATTTGGGTTGAAGAAGGGGTTAAGTATCACATCGGTAATATTTCGTTTACCGGCAATACACTTTTTTCTGGAGACGAACTTACGGCGGCATTGGGCTTTGAACGCGGTGATGTGTATGATCAAGAAAAATATGACCGCAACATGCAGGAGCGAGTAAATGCCTTGTATTATGATAGGGGTTATATTTACGCCCAACTTGTTCCGATTGAGCGACCATCTAATAAGGATACGCTCAATCTTGAATTTGTAGTCACTGAAGGCAATCAAGTTGATATCGAGCGTGTGGAGATACGTGATAATACTAAAACAAAAGAAAAAGTTATTCGCCGTGAAACGGTGGCCTATCCGGGTGAAAAATTTAGTCGTGATGCGTTGATTCGCACACAGCGTAACTTGATGGTGCTGAATTATTTTGAAACGGTTATACCTGACGTACAACCCGTGAGCCAGGACAAAGTAAACGTCATCATTACCGTAAAAGAGAAGCCGACAGATACAGCCAATCTTTCAATAGGCTATAGTGCTCAGGACGGGTTGATCGGTTCTGCCGGTGTGGCGTTTAATAATTTTTTAGGCAACGGCCAGGTCGTAAACCTCAACTTACAGTTAGGCGGTGCCGGATATAAAGTGTTTTCTATAGGGTTTCAGGAGCCCTATTTATTTGATACGCGCACTTCGTTCGGTGCCAGTATGTATTATTCGATTGATGGTAATCGCCGCGCACAGTATGTCGGCTATAAGAGCCAAAGTTATGGCGGCTCCGTTAACTTCGGTCGTCGCCTCAAGTGGCCCGACGATTTTTTTACGGCGAGCTGGTCTGTTGCTTATGGTAATTCAAAACTTAAGCCTTTGAGCACGAGTCAAGTGTCAGACTATATTGCGTACGGCCATACTCAATCTGTGACGTTATCGCAGGTAATAAATCGTGACAGCCGCGATGCCGCGGAGTTTCCAAAAACCGGTTCGGTTTTCACATTGACATCCGATATCGGTTTCTTTTCTATTGATACGGTCGGCTATTTGAATTCGCTGCGTGTATTACCGAAAAATTTCTTCAAAAACACGTTCCGCGCTCAAAATTATATGCCGTTATTTTGGAATTTTGTCTTTTATACGGACTTTACGATGGGTTATGTGCGCACATTTAGATCTACCTCATCGGTGGAGGACATTCCGCAATTTGATCGCTTCTACATGGGCGGCGGTGCGCTGGATATAGGTTCTATCCAAATGCGCGGATACGGCGGAAGAAAAGTCGGCGGTCAAGCGGTGACTGAAAGCGGCATTTCGTATCCGATCGGAGGAACGTCAATGGTTAAGTACTCTGCAGAAATCCGGTTGCCCGTGATTCCGAACCCAACAATGTTTATTTTGGGCTTCGCTGAAGCGGGTAATGTGTTTCAATCATTAAAAACTACTGATCCCTTCCAAGTCAAACGTTCTATTGGTTATGGTTTCCGCTTATTTATGCCGCTTGTAGGGGTGATCGGTTTGGATGTAGCCTATGGCCTTGATCGAAAGGATAAGAGCCGTAACTTCCCCAAACTTCACTTTCAGCTTGGGCAGCAGTTTTAGTTAAAAGGGTCTTTTATGAAATACTTAGTTTGGATGAGTTTACTTTTCTCCTTTAGTCCTGTATATATAGGCGATGTGTACGCACAGGGTAAAATGGGTTATGTAGACTTTCAATATCTTATAACACAAATCCAGTCGGTGCAAGACGTGCAGACGGAGCTGGAAAAATTATCACGTGATTGGACAGATCGGCTTTCGGCGATGGAAGACAGTGTGGCATTAATCGAAAAAGATTATGAAGCATTGAGTATCACCTTGACCAAAAGCGGCAAAAATGTGTTAGAGAAGAATATTGCCGATGCTAAACAAAAGATTTTAGTTTACCGTGAGCAGAAATTTTCTCCTGTAACGGGTGAATTATACAAAAAACAACAGGAATTACTGCAGCCCATATTAGACAAAGTGAAACGCGCCATAGACAACGTACGATTGAAAGAAAAATATGATGTTGTTTTTGACATCTCAACAGGTAACCCGGTTTCTATTGATAAACGTTTCGATTTGACATTGCTTGTTCTGGAAGAATTGCCGGCTGTCGGTTTAACGACTGTTCAAATCGAAGGACGGGGAACGGATTCAAACTTGAAAGCGCCAGGTACAAATCCAGCCAACCGCACGCCTTCGGGGCGAAGCTCTAAAGGTACAACCAATGAAACAAGTAAGCCTGTAAAAGAGAACGATTCAGACCCTGCAATCAAAGATAACTAATCTACATTTCCATATTAAAGGAGAATATCCGTGAAAAAAACAATGATAGCGATTCTCATGTTGACTCTGGGAATAAATGCGGTGTTAAAGGCACAAGGTAAAATTGGCTATGCCGATTCTCAGAAAATTTTGCAATCCTTGAAAGAAACCGAGACTGTTCAAACTAAATTACAAGCCGAACAAGAACGCATTTATAAACAATTTCAATACATGCAGGATTCCTTGCAAACGATGCAGGAAGACTATGTGAAAAATTATCGAGACAACCCGCTGATCAAAGATAACATCAAACAAACGTTCCAAAAAGGTATGGAAGAACTCGCCTACCTGATCCAGAATTCGCAGCAAAAATATCAGGAAGAAATGTATAAGAAACAGCAAGAACTGATGGCTCCGATTTTGGATAAAGTGAAAAAAGCGATTGAAACAGTTCGCAAAGCTAAAGGTTATGATATGATTTTGGACAGCTCGCCAGGTATGATTTTGGCGTATGATCCTCAATTGGACATGACCCAAAAAACGATTGATGAATTAATTCGTATGGCCACGGCAGCCCCTACCACGGGAACAGGCGGAAAATAAAAATTTGATTTAAAGACAAAAAAATGGAAACTTCAATTGAGGTTTCCATTTTTTATTTATTGAGGGTGGATGGCGTCGCGAAGTAATAAATTTTCCGACATTGCCAAATTATTAGAGCGGTCGTTTGTCGGGTCGGATTCTGAAATAACCGGATTCAACGTACCCATGTACGCTTTGGAATCGGAAGTGATTTTTTTGTTTCAAAAAAAATATGTCCCCCAAGCGATTTCCGGCAATTCAAAATTTTGGATTGTTTCGGAAAAAGTTTTTACAAAAGATTTAGCTGATCAATGTTTGAAAAAAAACACGACTTATATTTTATCCAAAGATCCTTATGAAGATATCATAAAGGTACTGACATGGTGGATTGCTCAAAGGGCTCATCGTAGAGGTAACGCGCGTAAAAGAAAAAGTAATCTATCTACCGGTGTAAAAACTCATAGATCGTCCGTCATAGGTTATGATACGATTATAGGCAGGGGGACATTGGTATCTGCTCATGCTGTCATCGGAAATCATGTGCGTATTGGAAAAGAATGTGTCATTTATCCCAATGTCACCATTTATGATAATACGATCATAGGCGACCGAGTGATCGCTCATGCCGGAAGTGTAATCGGCAGCGATGGGTTTGGTTTTCATAAAACGAAAGAAGGATATTTGAAAATTCCGCATGTTGGACGCGTTGTGATCGGCGATGATGTTGAGATCGGGGCTAACTGTTGTATAGATCGCGGAACCGTCGGCGAAACAAAAATCGGGCATGGATGCAAATTGGATAATCTTATCCAGATCGGACATAATGTGGTTATCGGTCCGCATACTGTAATTGCCGCGCAAGCCGGCGTCGCAGGTAGTACGCGTATCGGCGACCATGTAACTATCGCCGGGCAGGCTGGACTTGTCGGCCACATTAATATCGGCGATCGCGCAGTAATTGCTGCACAGGCCGGTGTAATTGGTTCCGTGGATGAAAATACAACCGTGTCCGGATATCCCGCACGCGAACATCATGTGGCGTTGCGGCGCGAAGCTACTCTCAAAAAAATAATAGAACAATACGATCAAAAAGATAAAGTGTAAAGCCTATGCAAGAAGTTACCGATGACGGATTAGCGAGACCACGCAAAGTACCGGAAGACCTGGATTTGGATATTTCTCTCCGTCCGTCCCGTTTTGATGAATTTGTGGGACAGCAACGGATTATCAACAATCTTAAAGTGTTTATCGAGGCGGCGAGATTACGCGGCGAAGCTTTGGATCATGTTTTATTATCCGGGCCGCCAGGCCTTGGAAAAACGACGTTATCTCATATCGTAGCGCACGAATTAGGTGTGCATATCAAAATAACCTCCGGCCCGGTCTTAGACAAAGCCGGTGATCTTGCGGGCATTCTGACCAATCTGGAAGAACGTGATGTGCTTTTTATTGATGAAATTCATCGTCTCAATCCGATCGTTGAAGAATATTTATATTCGGCCATGGAAGATTTTCAACTCGATATTGTCATTGATAAAGGCCCGAGTGCGCGTACCATTCAGTTGACGTTGCCGCATTTTACATTGATCGGAGCGACGACGCGGGCAGGACTTATCACCGCACCATTACGTTCACGTTTCGGTATTACTTCGCGGTTGGATTATTACAACGATAAAGATTTGGCGCACATCGTCACCCGTTCCGCTGAAATTTTACAAGTGGACATAGATGCCAGCGGTGCTAATGAAATAGCAAGCCGTTCGCGCGGTACGCCGCGAATTGCCAATCGGCTTTTAAAACGTGCGCGGGATTTTGCGCAGGTGCGCGGTAAAAAAATCATTGATAAAGAAATCGCCGATTATGCCTTAAAAGCACTCGAAGTGGACGAGCATGGTTTGGACGAAATGGATAAACGCATTTTATCTAATATTATTGAACGCTTTAATGGTGGACCGGTGGGTATTGATAATATCGCCATAGCCGTCGGCGAAGAAAGCGGAACCATCGAAGAAGTTTACGAACCGTTTCTGATTCAAAAAGGTTTCCTAAAGCGTACACCACGTGGTAGAGAAGTTACCAAATTGGCCTACGATCATCTGCGTATTCGACCTAGAAAAACTTCTCAGCAGGCCGGTTTAGATCTGGAAGAATGATCGCCGAAAATCTAATTGACTGTCAAGAGATCCTTGAGTGCGCGGGTTGTTTCACGGGGGTTTACGGATAGACCGATCGCGGATATTACAGCAATCCCATCAACTCCGCATGCGAGAACTTCTTTAACATTATTTTGGTTTATACCGCCGATCGCTACTACAGGTAACTTTACCAAATCCCGAATTTGTTTTAACCCCGTTGTACCGATAATGCCGGCTATATCTTTTTTGGATGCCGTCGGGAAAACAGTGCCGACGCCGATATAATCCGCGCCCGCGGATTCGGCCGTTTGCGCTTCCAGTTGCGTGTGGGTTGAAATTCCAATAATTGCCGAATCGCCTAATATCTTACGCGCTGCTTCGATGGTAATATCCTCTTGCCCGAGATGTATGCCTTCCGCACCGATAGCCGCGGCAACTTCTATACGATCATTGATGATCAGCGGAATATTTTTGCTATATGTTACGTGGTGAATTGTTCGCCCTAACGCAATCATCGCATTGACAGAAAGATTTTTTGCTCGCAGTTGTACGAACGTGACACCGCCTTGAATAGCTTCTTCGACTACAGAACATATTTTGCCTGCGGGTATCATGCCGACATCAGCAATAAAATATAAGCTTACGTTTAATCGTTTATTCATAACACATCACAATAAAAAACTCCCGACAGGTAATGCCGGGAGTTTTTTTGAAACATAACAAATATTAAATAGTCTGGTTTTCGTCGAAATTTTCGAGATGGTATGCGACGCGTTGCAGATACTGTCCGCCGAGAGCGCCGTCCACGACACGGTGGTCGTAAGAGAGCGATGCATACATGATTGGGCGTATTACGATCATATCTTCGCCATCATCGGTAGTGATCACTACAGGACGTTTTTTGATCGTGCCAACGCCCATAATTGCAACCTGAGGTTGATTGATGATAGGGAAGCCTACCGTCGTACCGAAAACACCCATATTGGTCAACGTAATCGTTCCATCCTGAATATCTTCGGGGCGAAGCTTTTTAGAGCGTGCGCGTAGAGCGAGATCATTCGTTGCGCGGCAAATGCCTACTAAGTTCATCGCATCGGCATCTTTGATCACCGGTACGATCAGCGCCGTATTATTTTCGATAGATACCGCCATACCCACATTGGTGTAGTTTTTCTTCACGATGGTATTACCGTCAACGGAGATATTGATCATCGGAAAATCTTTGATCGCGCGCACCATCGCATCAATGAGGAACGGGGTAAAAGTAAGTTTGAATCCTTCGCGCTTTTCAAAAGCCGATTTGTATTTATCGCGAAAACGTACGACGCGGCTCATATCAATTTCCGTCATCGAATACACGTGTGCGGAAGTGTCAATACTCCGGCGCATGTGCTCAGCAGTAATGCGGCGTATATTATTCATTTCGATGAGTTCCGAGCGTTCTTTATTGTATCCGTATTTAACATCGGAAACCTGTTTAGCCGGTGCGGCCGCTGTAGATGCGGATGTTGTCGCCGTGGCAGCAGGACGAACACCGCCTTTGGGACGTTTAGCTAAATAGGCGAGTACGTCATTTTTACTTACACGATGATTAAGCCCGGTTCCGGCGATCGAATCCAGCTCCTGCATCGAAAGCCCTTCAGCTTTTGCGATGGAACGTACGAGCGGTGAATAAAAGCGATTGCTCTCGCCTTTAACCATGCCGCCGCCGGCATTTACAGTAGCTGCGGGAGTCGCTGACGCCGTGATTTGGTTCTGTTTCTGGAAATCTTCAATAGAACTAGAAAAATGCATTTTTTCTTCGGTTTTGGGCGTCGGTGCGGCCGTTGTTGAAGCGGCGACCGTAGCGCCTTCGGCACCAATACGTGCGATCAAAGTTCCAACAGCCACGGTTGTACCTTCAGGAACGATAATTTCCGTAATAACGCCGGATGCCGGAGAAGGAATTTCAGAATCTACTTTATCAGTGCTGATTTCGAGGACAGTTTCATCTTTGGCCACCTTGTCGCCGGCTTTTTTATGCCATTTCAAAATTTTACCTTCGGCAATACTTTCACCCATTTGAGGCATGACCATATCTACCGAGGCCCCACCGGAAGCAGGCTTTGAAGCAGGCGTGCTTTGTGCGACAGGAGCTGTTTTGGACTCAACCTTAGGAGAAGGTGTAGATGCCGACGATGCGACCGAGGCGTTAGCATCAGTTTCGATACGTGCGATCAATGCGCCAACAGCGACGGTAGTACCTTCAGGAACGATGAGCTCAGCAATAATGCCCGATGCGGGCGAAGGGATTTCCGAGTCCACTTTGTCGGTGCTGATTTCAAGGACTGTTTCGTCTTTGCTTATCTTATCGCCGACTTTTTTGTGCCATTTCAGAATTTTGCCTTCGGCAATACTCTCGCCCATCTGGGGCATGACCATATCCACTTTTGCCATGAGTAACGCTCCTTAATTGATCATGTATGTAATATTGTATATTCTTCGAATTAAGCGGGGCAAAGTATCAAAAAAGAGTTTCACTTTCAATACCAATTTACCCTTGTCAGCGATGCTTCCATTCCGGTTTTCGCTTTTGCATAAAAGCGGTAATACCTTCTTCGATATCGTGCGTTTTGACCAGCTCTTGGAGGTATATGTTTTCAGCCGTATCAAGTGCGGTAGTGAAGGGTTTATCCGCGCCGGCCAGCAGTGCTCGTTTGGTTTGTTTTAGTACGGTACCGCTGAGGGCATTCAGATTTTGTAAAAGCGTATCGGTTGCGGATGGAAGTTCATCGGGCGGCACCACCTTGTTGATCAAACCGAGCGATAACGCCTCGTGCGCCGTGATATTTTCACCCAGCATGCAAATTTCCATCGCGCGACGAAACCCTATTTTTTGTGGTAGCCATGCCGCAGCAACCGGAGGGTAGCATCCTACTTTGATTTCAGGTTGGCCAAAAATAGTCGAATCGGATGCAATTACGAAATCACAGAAAGTAGCCAATTCCATACCGCCTCCGAGGCAATAGCCGTGGACAGAAGCAACGGTGATTTTATCGGAATTAGCCAAAGTGCGAAAAATATGATGAAACGATTTCAACATACTGTTGATCTTGTCCAACGTGTGATCCTTGATGTCAACGCCGGTTGAAAACGCTTTATCACCTGCACCGCGAAACACAATCGTTGTTACATCCGGGTTGCTTGTGATTTTATCTAATGCGACGTTTAGTTCATCAATCATGGACAGATTGATGACATTGACCGGTGGGCGATTGAGCGTCACGTGCGCTTCGCGCGCATGATGGTCGACACGTATCGTTGTATAATCCATAGATGCTCCGTGATTATTCGTTGTACAAAACTTCGACTAATACATCGCCGATTTGTTGCAGGCTCTCGGCACTGCATTTATCGGGCGTATCATCCATCGTGTGGTGGTAACGGTTGCTGTCATCCGGATAATCAAAATCTATGATGTTAATGCATTTGATGCCGATCCGAAGCAGCGGTATATGGTCGTCATAAACATTGCTTTCAATCGTTTTACGAAAAGCCGGTTTTTCAAGACGTTTGGCGGCATCCCAGACTTTATTCACAATGTCCTTTGCGCCGGTGTACGAATTTTGTTCAATCGGTAAATCCAGATTTTTATCACCGATCATATCAAGCAGAATGGCAAAGTCCGGAAAATATGTTTTATTGTTCTTTGCAAAATATTCCGATCCGATACAATAAGCATTGAGACTATCCGGTTTGGATTCCCAATTGTGATCGCCGTAATCTTCCAAATCAAAAAGAATAATGTCCACACCGATGTCCAGCGGCTGTTGCTTTATGGTACGCGCCATTTCAAGTAATACCGCTACACCGGACGCCCCGTCATTGGCGCCGATGATAGGCTTCATGCGATTGGCCGGATCGGGATCTTTATCGGCCCAGGGGCGTGTGTCCCAATGCGCACAAAGAAGAACGCGCTTTTTATTTTTAGGATTGAGATTGATGGACGCGATGATATTGGTGAGTTCAAATTTTTTGGTTGTATCGCGTTTGTCCGTGTAATGAAATTTCTGATGATCTACGCGATCGCAATATTTGCGCAGCTCTTCCGTCATATATTCGAGCGCTTTTTGGTGGCCTTCAGATCCCGGGTTTCGCGGGCCGATTTCGCATTGTTTTTTCAGGTAATTCATGGCCGATTGGCCGTCAAATTGCGGCTTTACTACAAACCAATGGCAGCTGTTGACCGATATCATCAGACCGGTCAAAATCAGAAGGAATAGACTGCGCATGCAAACTCCGTGTTAGGAATGTTGTTCGGGCGATGCATGATGCTTGGCCCCGTTATCAGATAGTACCGATGAAA
Organism: bacterium; assembly: GCA_013360215.1. NCBI lineage: Bacteria > bacterium. The sequence goes on from JABWCP010000025.1 coordinate 11,245, forward strand.
CGCTTTGGGATTCGATCACGGCATAAGCGTCATGATTATGAATACTTTCTAAATTGGTCACATCTACACGGTAACGCACGATACGTGCATCTTGCGAGAGTTTGATGGCGATGTCGCGTACCAGGTCTTCGACAAATGCCGGATGATCGTATGCGCGTTCGGTTACGTATTTTTCGTCTTCGCGTTTGAGTACGACATAGAGCTCGCTGCTGGCACATGTTTCAACAGAATAAACCAATTCTTCGATACTGAGAAAATTATCCGTTTCACACTCGGCTTTTACGGTTACAAGGCTGCGCTGATTGTGCGCACCGTATTCGGAAATAGACTTGGAACAAGGACACAACGTGGTGACCGGCACCTGTACTTCCAAGGACAACGTCATTTTATCGTGAACACAGGTCGCGTCGAGCGCAACGGTATAATCCATGAAACTTTTGGTGAGTGTGACCGGCGCTTCTTTTTCGATAAAATAAGCAAAAGTCACTCTTGCAAAAGCGCGATCCGCGTGCAACCGTTCACGCATCATATTCATGAAATAAGGCATGCTTTCGATGGATAATCCGTCCTGCCAGGCATTGAGGATTTCACCGAAACGACTCATGTGCGTACCTTTTTTATCGTGGGGCAAATCAACAGCCAAATCCCACATGGCAACGGTAGGAATGCGTCGACCTGCGGCATTGATAAAAGTCAGAGGATATTTGAGATTTTTTATGCCGACCCGTTGAATGGGCATTTTACGAAAATCGTCTCGACCTTGCGTATCTTCGATAGCGGACATTGTTTTCCTTATGTTATAGACTAACCAAATACCTCGGCGGTGATACCGAGCGTACGGATTTGAGCAGCTATTTTTTCTAATTCGGTTGCGCTTATTTTTTCGAGTGTTTTAACCGGGGTATCACGATCAATCGGATATATCATTACTTTTCGCGGTTTTATCATTTCGATGCGACGAAGCCATGCGTGAACTTCTTCCGGCGTAGTATTATCAATCACCGTGTTTTGGTGTTCGCCGCGTAAAAATAGGGTCTGAATGATTAGGTTGCCATTAAATTTTTTAAGAGTTTCCGTTATACCGTCCAGCGAAATTCCTTTATCCGGTATATCAATCCGCTGAAACATAGTTTCTGTTCCGGCATCCAATTTGAGAATGGGGTCGTCGGTTTTTTTGAGGGTATCGAATATTTCAGTTTTGTGAACACGCGTTGCATTGGTTAAAACAGCAATACGGGCATTCGGAAAGTATTTCTCACGTTTTTTACGGGTGGTGTCAATAATGGCTGAAAAATTCGGGTGTAAAGTCGGTTCGCCGTTGCCGGCAAAAGTAATGTGGTCAATGTTCTGATTTTGTTGTCGTAATGCCGATAGTTTGGACTCGAGTGCCTCGGTAAACTCTTCCAACGTCGGGATCACATCTTTGACGGAGGTATCGGTCCATCCGCATTCGCAATACACACATTCAAAATTACACACTTTACGTCCAACCGGAAGCAGATTGATCCCCAGCGATGTGCCCAATCGGCGCGTGGTAAGCGGTCCATATATTGTAGTGGCGTGTAAAAACATGCGTATCAGCTAAAAGTGGATAATTTGAAATTCTTAGGAACCGTACATTTCCGTAATATCCTCATTTTTTTGCAGCACACGAAATTCGTCCATACGGATTTCCTGTTCGCCGGTGACACGGCTAAAAATCAGATAGCGCCAGCGCATATTTTTTATTTTGGGTTTGACCTGCTCCAAAATATCGGAATTGACGACGAATTCGAGTTTGGAGAAAAAGCTATTTTTTTCTTTGTAACGGCGCACCCAACGTTCGATTTTATCAAATAGCGTGGTACGATTGCCCACGCGACCCGTACCGCTACAGGCCGGACAAGGTTCGCTGAGCGAAAACATAATACTCGGGCGGATGCGCTCGCGCGTCATCTCAATAAGACCGTATTCGTCCATAGGAAGAATGCTGAATTTGGCGCGGTCTTTTCGAAGTTCCTTTTTCATTTCTTCAAAAAGTTTTTTCTTGTTGCGCTCGTCGTGCAAATCTATAAAATCAATAACAATAAGTCCGCCGATATCCCGTAAACGCAACTGCCTGCAGGTCTCACGCGCAGCGACCATATTGACGGCCATGGAGTTTTCTTCATAAGAACCGCGTCCGATGTATTTCCCGCTGTTGACATCCACCGAAATAAGCGCTTCCGTATGTTCGATGATGATGTAACCGCCGTTTTTGAGCGGAACTTTTTTCTCGATACTTTGTTGCAGATCCTGTTCGATATTGTACAAATCAAATATCGGCTTGTTACTGCGATAGAGTTCGATACGATTGCCAAGTTGCGGTGATGTCGTCGAGATATAGTTAGAAATCGATTTGTATAATTTTTTATCATCAATAAGTACACGGGAGACATCATTGGAAAAAAGATCGCGGATGACACTGGAGACCATTTCCATATCTTTATACACGAGATTGGGTGCGGACATTTTTTGAGCTTTGGTATCAATATCGTGCCAGGTGTCCAAACAATTGCGAATATCGTTACGCAATACTTCTTCATCGCGCTCTTCCGCATTGGTGCGTACGATCAGACCAAAATCCCGCGGTTTGACTTCTTTGGCCAATCGGCGGAGTCGTTTTCTTTCGGGAACAGTATTGATCTTTCGGCTGATGCCGATCATTTCATTGGGGTCGTTGGGGATGAGCACGGTAAATCGGCCGGGTATCGAAATTTCCGAAGTTACACGGGCGCCTTTGTTGTAAATCGGCTCTTTGATGACCTGGACGAGAATTTCCTGACCGACGCGTAAAAAGCGTCCGTGGTTATCATGATTGTGAATACGGGGGTGATTAAAAGGTTTGACCGGCGCTTCGTTATCGTCCGCGTCATCGGCATCATTGATGACAGCATATTCGTGCGTGTTATCGCCGATATCGGAAAAATGCAGAAAGGCATCCTGCTTCATGCCGATATTAACAAAGGCGGCTTTCATGCCGGGGAAAACTTTGGCGACGCGACCTTTGTAAATGTCGCCGACCATTCGGTTTTTTTCCGGCCGTTCGACAAAAATTTCGACGAGCCGTTCATCCTCCACGATGGCGATGCGCGTTTCGGCATCGGTCGCGTTGATGATAATTTCTTTTTTCATACGTGTCCTATTCTATCGAATAGGGCAGAGGTTCTTCCTTAACGTACAGGATCGGATTTCCAAAACTATTGGAAAAGAACAAATATATAAATCACGGATTTGCACCGTGGTATTCGCGGGCAGACCGATATCAGATAACATCGCTGCGCCCCTAAACCTGGAAGAAAATTTCTGCCACATTCGTGGTTACAATTTTATATATATCAAATGATAATACACTCATACGTTGCGGGCGATAATACGCCAAAGTCTCTAAAAAAGCAAGGTTTTGCTTTACGGTTGATGCTCCGGTCTTAATAGGTCATTGATCGTTTTGACGGGGTTGAATGTAATGAGCGGCACCTCGACAAAAATAGTGATCCACTTAGCCATGGCCCCATTCCATAACCCGGGTAACTCCATAGCCTTTATTTCACGCCCATCTTTGGACTTTTTGGAAATAAAGCCGGTATGTGGATCAATAAAGCGATGCAGGTCAAACGGCTTTCCTTCAAAATCACGGACGCCGCAAACGATATCTACCGGGTTAAAATGTGTAGAGTCATCTAAAATGAGTTTTTGTTTGGGCCATTGAAGATCAATCTGGGCTGTTTCCACGATCTGAAGCGAGCGGTTTCCGTTAGGTTCTCTCACCCAAAACGGACCACCTCCGGGTTCGCCTTGATTGCGGACCATTCCGCAAACACGGATCGGACGGTTTAAAAATTGCATCAAATTATCACGCCGTTCGCGGATATCCTTCGTCGAACTTGCTTGCATGCCAAGTCGTGAAATGGCAAACGATTCGGCTTCGGTGACCGTTTCGGGATTCGGAGGATTATTTTTTAGTTTTTTAAGATAACCAAAAATTTCTTGCTGCATTTCAACCAGATGACCGCATAAAACTTTTTTGTATCGGAATGTCGGTTCTTTGAGACGATCAGGTACGACGTTATCAATGTTTTTGATAAAAACGATATCGCCGGACAGATCGTTAAGATTCTCGATCAAAGCTCCATGGCCGGCCGGTCGCAGATGTAAACGACCATCCCGATCGCGGACAGGCCGATTGTGCAAATCAACGGCAAGTGTGTCGGTGGAAGATTTTTGCTCTGAGATTTCAATTTGAATGCGACGACCGCTCGTTTCGTAACGAGAACGCACCGTTTGAATGTGCGAATCAATAAGTTGGCGGTATTCGCTTGAAATGGTAAAATGCACGTACGCATTCTGATCCGTATCTGTCGCATAAGCCAAAGCTTCGGCCAAATGTTCTTCCAAAGCCGTACGTGAACCCTCGGGATAACGATGAAAAGGAATGAGCGCCTTGGGTCTGTGGGCATAGTCCAAGCCGACATCATGCATCAGATATGATAATACGTCTGAATAGGAACGTGTTTGGCGCAAGGTTTCCAAAGACAAACCGTCTTTTGCCAAAACACCGTCTAACTCATCATAGAAAGCAAACTGGGTAAGCCGATCAAAAAAAGTTTTTAAAAAACGCGTGTCGGGGTGAGAGGTATTTTGCTGAAGCATCCGATCATAATGAACGGCCATCAAACTTTTGAACATGCGCGTAGCCGCGCCGGAAGCGGGTACAAACTTTTTAACACGTCCTGCTGCCGCGGCATCGTCGGCTTTTTTTATTAAGGCATCGTACGTATCGTCGGGTAAAACTGTTATGCCGTCGCCTATGGTGCAGGGACGATCCAATTCGACAAATGGAAATCCGGTTTTGAAAAATTCGATTTCAGCCGACAGTTGTTCGGGGGATTTGCCGATTTGGGCAAGTAAAGTGCGGTCATTATCCGTAAGTACGATATCCGACATGATCACCAGTGGCGTAACATTTCGACGGTAAGCCTTACGCCAAATCCTGTCGCAGAAATGCGATCCGTGTAAGGAAGTTCTTCTTCACTATTGGCGGTGCCGGCGATATCTAAATGGGCCCACGGCGTATTACCCACAAAATGTTTGAGAAATGCCGCCGCGGTGGAGGCGCCGCCCGGGCGACCGCCGGTATTTTTGATGTCGGCTATATGACTTTTGATTTGTTTGTCAAATTCTTTCCACAGCGGGAGTTCCCATATTTTTTCGCCGCTTGCATCGGACGCGTGCATCAACTTTTGTTTGAGATTACTATTCGTGGCAAAAAGACCGGCGCCATGCGTACCCAATGCAATCACGCAATGTCCAGTAAGCGTAGCATAGTCAATGATCACTTCCGGTTTGTAGCGCTGAGCGTAAGCCAGCGCATCGGCGAGGATCAATCGTCCTTCGGCATCCGTATTGATGATTTCAACCGTTTTGCCGGAATACATCGTCAAAACATCGCCGGGTTTATAAGCGCGGCTGCCGGTAAGATTTTCAGAAGAGGGGACGATGCCTACGACATGCAACGGGAGTTTCAATTCGGCAATCGCTTGCATAATACCGATGACGGCTGCACCGCCGCACATATCAAACTTCATGCGATCCATTTGGTCCGCCGGTTTGATCGAAATGCCGCCCGAATCGAATGTTAATCCTTTGCCGACGAGTACGATCGGTTTAGTGTTTTTTGGCTTAGCGGGTTTGTATTCCATGATGACCAGCCGCGGAGGTTCGGCGCTGCCGGCGGTGACACCAAGAAGGCCGCCCATTTTAAGCGATTTGATTTTGGTCTCATTGAATACGGTACATTTGATTTTGTGCGTACGGCACATCTCAGTTGCACGGTCGGCTAATACACGCGGAGGCAATTCGTTGCCCGGCGCATTGCCTAGATCACGGGTAAAATTGACCGCATTGCTTATAATTTCTCCGGCCCGAACACCTTGCTGCATGGCGGCCGTCGGTTCATGATCGGCAATAAGCGTTAGCTCTGTAATGCGATGCCGGTCTTGCGGCTTTTTGTCCGTATGGTACTTATCATACTTATAATGCGCAAGGCAAGCGCCTTCGGTAAGTGCCTGAGCTATGCGATCATCGGTCCAGTTTTTTTGCCGCAAATGCGCAGGAAAGGCGAGCGTGATTTTAGAATATTCCATAGCGAGTGCCGTACGCACGGCTTTGGCCGCCGTTCGCCGCAGAGTTTCCGGCTCGAGATCTTTGTATTCGCCCAACCCGATAAGTGCAATGCGTTTACTTGAGGTTTTGTCATTACCCAAAAGGAGAAATGTTTTTTCTTCTTCCGCGCCAAATTCTTTGGACTTCAGTAGTTTGGGAATCGTGTCTTCGTAGATATCTTCAAGTTCATTTTTCCAAAAATTTACGGGCTCGTTTTTGGCAATAAATACGCACGTTAATTCGCTCTTCCAGTGCTTGAGCTTGGAATATTTGGCCGATACGTGCATAATTATTTTTTACCGTAGGTTTCGTTGTAATATTTAACCATTTCGGGAATTATTTTTTTTAGCGTAGCATCAAATGGTTCTTTGAGCGAAATGCCCGACGCATTTTTGTGACCGCCGCCGCCGTAACGTTTGGAAAAAGCTTGGGTGTCAACATGACCTTTGGAACGTAGGCTGAACTTGATATATCCTTCATCGGTTTCGTATGCAAATACACCGAACATCGAGTTCTCAAGACTCAGAGCGTAGTTGACAAATCCTTCGGTATCATTTTTCGATGTACCGGTTTCCTGAAAGTCTTTCTTTGTAAGATAAGTCCAATGCATGCCTTCGTGGCACTCACTTTTCATACGATCAAGCGCCCGCCCGAGCAGTTTCAATGAACTCATGTGGCCTTGTTCGAAAATCTGCGAATAAATGTCGTTAGGTTTTACGCCGAGTGCGAGCAACTCGGCGGCCATATGGTGCGTTTCAGGGCGCGTAGAATTAAAACGAAATCCGCCGGTGTCCGTGAGCAGAGAAGTGTACAGCGCCTGGGCCATTTTAAAGTTGGGCTTACCTTTGAAGTAACGAATGAAATTATATACCAGTTCTGCTGTTGCCGGCGCTTTTTCATCAATGCACAGGTGGTCGGCAAAACCATCGTTATCCAAATGGTGATCAATACATATCGTCGTACCCGGTGCCTGGACGACTACCTCTTGCATCCGATCAAGTCGTTTGGATACACTGATATCAAGCACCATGATGACGTCGGCTTTTTGTATGACTTTGTCATGTTTGACAGGTTCATATGTTTCAATGATGTTTCCGTAATTGAGGTGTTGATAGGATTTGGAGATCGGGCTTGTATTGATGATACGCGGTGATTTTTTTAGTGATTTCAGGAAAAGATACATTGCCGCTTCGCTGCCGAGGCCGTCTCCATCGGGGTTGACATGAGTCGTCAAAACAAAAGTTTTCGCTTTGGCTATCACCGGTTTTATCGCGTCAAACATATTTTTCTTTTTGGCCTTTTTCGTTGCCATAACGCCATCCTCAGATTGGTGTCGATATAGTGGATTATTATAAGAGAACCGTTTTTCTTTTAAATGACATTTCGTTCTTTGGTCAGGTCGCCTTCGGCAAAACGCGTGAAACGCAGCGGCTTCAGATCAAACGTGTCGCATGTACCTTTGGTAACAAGTTCTGCGATGGCACGCCCGGCGGCCGGTGCATGCATGAGGCCGTGACCGCTAAAGCCGCCCGCCACGATAAAATTACTAAACTGCGGAACATAACTGAGAATGCTATGATGATCCGGCGTCTCTTCATACAAGCCGCCCCACGTTCCGGGATATTGTGTTTTGATTTCTGCATTTTCGAGATAAGGCATGACTTCCAGAGCCGTTGTCAGCATCTCGTCTAAAAATTCCGTATCAATGTTTTCGTCGTATCCCGGTTTTTCGTTTTTATTAGCGAGACCGATCAAAAGCCCATTACCTTCTTTGTGCATATACATACCGGTCGTGACGTCCACAACCATCGGAAATTTATTGGTCACAAAAGGTAATTCACCGGTGGTGGTGATCATGCGGCGTACGGGTTCGATGGGAATTTCAAAACCGAGCATTTTTCCGAGTTCTTTGGAAAAAGGCCCCGCTGCATTGACCACCATGTCGCATGCCACTTCACCTTTGGGAGTGATGACGTGCGTGATCCGATTACCGGCGGTTTTAAATCCGGTGCAAGGTGTTTCGGTCTCAAAATCAATGTTATGTTTACGCGCGCGTTTGAAATAAGCATCGACCGTCATCGAAGGATCAATCAAGCCGTCTTTTGCGCCAAATGTACCACCGAGTACGTTGTCCAACCCATAATTAGGTGCAAGCGCTGCGATTTCATCTTTGGAAATGAATCGTACATCTACGCCGTAACTTTGTTGAATTTCCATATTTTTCAAATAACGTTCTTTTTGCTCTTCATTTCGAACAACGAACAGATAACCGCATTGATTGAACTGAATACCGTATTCTTTTTCCAATGTTTCAAATTCGCGAATGCTGTAGTGGCTCATGTAAATATTGATCGGCGTTGAAAACTGAGCGCGAACACCACCTGCACATTTGGCTGTTGAGCCCGTACCGATAAGTTTTTCTTTTTCTAAAACCAAAACATTAGCACAACCGAGTTCTCCGAGGTGGCTCGCCACGCTGGCACCGATACATCCCGCTCCGATTACCACCACATCATATTTCTGCTTCATGGGAATCCCTGTAAAATATAAACGTAATAAGTTAGGATTAAAAATTCATAAGCTTAATATAAATCAATATTTAGTGAAAGGCAAATTGAAAGTTTGGGTTGAGACTATGATGACAGTTGCCACCTGATGTTAACAAGCACAATTTAAATCGAGTTTATTGCAAGTATAGGATTAATAATAAGATGTATTGTTTTAGTTAAGAACCAAAAGTGACAAGATGTGAAAATGAAATGGTTAGTATTTTGAATATTTGGTACAAAGCAAAAATTCTTTTTGATTATACATGCCGATTTTATATATTGCGCGCAATTCAAAAGCAAAAAACTATTCCACGTTCATCGGAGGATATGATTACATGAATATTCATGAGTACCAAGGTAAAGCCATATTAAAGAAATACGGAGTACCGATTCAAGAGGGAATCCCTGCCGCTACCGTAACGGAAGCAATAGATGCCGCCAAAGCGTTGAAAGCGCAAGGTATCGGAGCATGGGTTGTCAAAGCACAGATTCACGCCGGTGGTCGCGGTAAAGGTACTATTTATAAAGCCAAAGAGCGCAACGAAGTGGTGCAGCACGGCGGTGTAAAATTCACACCGGATATTAATAAAGTTGCAGAATATGCCGAAAAAATGTTGGGCAATGTGCTTGTCACGCATCAGACCGGCGATCAGGGAAAACTGATCAAAAAAGTTTTGGTTGCCGAAGGTCTTGATATTGCCAAAGAACTCTATGTCGGTTTGGTGTTAGATCGTGCACGCTCCCAATATGTGATGATGGCCTCTACTGAAGGCGGCGTCGAAATCGAAAAAGTGGCGGAAGAGCATCCCGAAAAAATCATCAAAGAATACGTTGATCCGACGGTCGGCTTTCGTGCGTTTCAGGCGCAGCGCCTCGGGTTTGCCCTCGGGCTCGAAGGCGATATTCACAAAAATTTTGTGAAGTTTGCCATGGCGCTGTACGATGCGTTTATCGGAACGGATTCGTCACTGTTTGAAATCAACCCGCTGGTCATTACCAAAGATAACCGTGTCGTGGCGCTTGATGCCAAAATTAATTTTGATGATAACGCTCTGTATCGTCATCCCGATCTTGCCGCATTGCGTGACATTGACGAAGAAGATCCGCTCGAAGTGGAAGCGTCAAAATATAATCTCAATTACGTTAAACTGGACGGCAATGTCGGTTGTATGGTCAACGGTGCCGGTTTGGCCATGGCGACAATGGACATCATCAAACTGGCCGGTGCCAATCCCGCTAACTTCTTGGATGTCGGCGGCGGTGCTAACCCACAAACCGTAGAAAATGGTTTTAAAATCATTTTGTCGGATCCGCATGTAAAAGCCATTTTCATCAATATTTTTGGCGGTATTGTGCGTTGCGATCGTATTGCTAACGGTGTCGTGCAAGCTGCAAAGAACGTCAATATTCGCGTACCGTTGATCGTTCGCCTCAAAGGCACCAACGCGGAAGAAGCGAAAGAAATCCTGAGAAAATCGGGAATACCGATGCTCGTGGCCAATGAGCTCAACGACGCAGCCGATATGATATTGCAGGCGGTAAAGAAAAATTAAAAAACCAAATTCCCGCGCAAGCGGGAATTTTTATAGGCGGATACCATGGCAAAAAAAGAACTCAATCGCATCGAAGTAACAGAAGAACTGATTCACCGTCTTCCTAAAACCGAACTTCATTGTCACCTTGACGGCAGTAATCGCGTCGAGACGCTGATCGAATTGGCTAAAGAACAAAATGTTCAATTGCCGTTCGAAGATCCGGTCAAATTAAAATCTTATCTTGAAGTCGGTGATAAGTGTGAAAACCTGGTGGATTACCTCAAAGGTTTTGCGATCACGCTCAGCGTGATGCAGGAAGCGTATGCGATTGAGCGCACGGCGTTTGAGCTGGCGGAGGATGCGGCCAAAGAAAACGTACGTTATCTGGAAGTACGTTTTTCGCCGATTCTGCACATCAATCGCGGACTGCGTCTCACCGAGATTGTGGACGCGGTGATCCGTGGACTCGAACGCGCCGAATCCAAATATAAAATCAAAACGGGTATTATTATTTGCGGTATGCGCAATATCAGCCCTGAAACTTCTCTGCGACTGGCCGAATTGACCGTCGCCTACAAAGGGAAAAAAGTCATGGCCTTTGATCTTGCCGGTCAAGAGGACAGTTATCCGGCAAAAGATCACCGTGCGGCATTTGAGCTCATACTCAAAAATAACGTCAATACGACCGCCCACGCCGGCGAAGCCTATGGACCGGATTCGATCAAACAAGCGATCCATGACTGCGGTGCACACCGTATCGGCCACGGTACACGCCTTATCGAGGACGGCGATCTGCTTAACTATGTCAATGATCACCGCATTCCGCTTGAGATTTGCCTTACGAGCAATGTCCAGACCAAAGCCGTAAAAGATTTTTCGTCGCATCCGTTGCGCACCTATTATGATTTCGGTTTGCGCGTCACGGTCAATACGGATAACCGATTGATTTCCGGTACAACCGTAACCAAAGAAATTTATCGTGCGGCGAAAACTTTTGATCTGTCGTTTGATGATGTTTGCAACATCATTATCAATGGCTTCAAAAGTACATTTCTTCCATACCGTGAGCGCGTCGTTCTGCTCAATGATGCGTTGGCCGAGCTGCAAAGCTTTGAATTTGAATCCAGCTATATCAAAGATAAAGCGCAGGCCAATTAAGGAAGTATTAGTCTGCCGCCACATGGAAGTGCGTTCTAACTTAGGTTAAAAACCGTTGTACCATTCTGCTGTTTGTCGGCGTATCATCACGATGATCGTGTGATAACGCAGATTTGCAAATGAGTCGGTGCCGCGTTGCAAGGTTAGTTCGTCAAGCTGTAAAGCATTCCAAGAATTCTGTTTACATCTTCTTTTCCAAACGATTATCGTAGAATAGACTACCCATCCTTGTTTTTGTTTTGATCTCTTAAAAAACCTGATTACAATCGCATGGGATGCTTTTCACGTGTAAATAAGCGATTATGAAACACCATCTTCAGGACTTCATAGATTATCTTTCGGTTGAACAAAACGTTTCACCGAATACGCTCGCTTCCTATCGTAACGATTTGGAACGCTATCTGAAGTTTGTCATGGAATCACGCGAACGAAAAAAAATCGAAGATGTTACCATGCAAGACGTGCGTGAGCTTGTGCAAACGCTGGATGGCCTTGGGCTTACGGCAAAAAGCATCGCCCGTAATTTATCCGCCATCCGTACGTTTCATAAATTTCTTTTACAGGAAGAAATTCTTGAAAACGATCCTGCCGAATTGATTGACCTTCCCAAAATCGAAAAAACCTTACCTTCGGTACTGGAGGTGCCGGAAATCGAAACGTTGCTTGAGCAACCGGACACCTCGTCCCGGCTCGGTATCCGAGACCGCGCAATGATCGAATTGCTATACGCGTGCGGTATGCGCATCTCGGAACTACTGACGATCAAGCAGTTGGATATTTTTTCGGATTACGTTCGGGTATTTGGCAAGGGCTCCAAAGAACGTATTGTGCCTATGGGCGATACCGCGGGATATTGGGTAACCTATTATCGGGAGAAAGTGCGTCCGCACCTTGCGGCGAGCGGATCGGCGGACGAAGTACTTTTTTTGAATGCGCAAGGTAAGCGGATGAGCCGGATGGGATTTTGGAAAATCTTAAAAAAATACGTCACGATGGCCGGCATTCAGAAAGAGGTTACACCGCATACATTTCGTCACTCCTTTGCCACACATCTTCTTGAGGGCGGTGCCGATTTGCGTGTCGTGCAAGAGTTGCTTGGTCATTCGGATATCTCGACCACACAGATCTATACGCATATTGATCGCGAATACCTCAAAGAAGTGCACAAGACATTTCACCCGCGAGGATAGGTATTATTATTCTGATAATGCGTACTGCACTTTTAAATCGCTTGCCATTAGCGGAGAAATCGGATAGATTGCGCATCTATGTTACGCCGAATACGCGCTAAAATTCAAAATAAACTCATCGTTACGTTTGCCGCGTTTTGCCTTACCATATTCAGCGCCAGCGGAATTATTCATTATTGGTACACCGAGAGCAGTCTTGATGAAGAACTCGGGAAGAAACTGCTGGCCGTCGCGCAGGCCGCCAAACTTCAGATACATACCGAAATGGTTTCCAAGCTTGAGTCCGGCGATGAAAATTCGCGCACTTACCGTACGTTTAAACAGAAATTGACGGATCTGCGCGATGCGACCGATGTTGAGCGAATTTATATCATTGATCCCAACGGGCGGAGTCTTATGGATACGGAGGAAGGCGTACGTATCGGGTATGCGTATCCTTTTCTCAAGTTTAATCAATACGAATTTGAACGCGCGGCCGCCGGATTGCCATCGCACTCCATATTGTTTGAGACATATGACGGAAAATTATATAAAACAGCCTTTGTGGCGCTCACGGTGAACGGGCAGACCCATGGCGTCATCGCTGTGGACGGCAGCGCGACGTTCTTATATTTGATGAAGCGCATCGAATGGCATTTAATCACCGTCGGCATCATCGGTGTGGTTGTGTCCGTAGCAATCGGGTTTTATTTTTCACGTTCTATTTCTACGCCGATAAAACAGATTATGGTCGAAGCGGAACATATCGGCAGCGGAAAGCTTGATCGCAAAATTGCTATTCAAACCGGCGATGAGGTGGGTTTTTTGGGACGTACTATGGATCGCATGCGTGAAAATATCCTTAAACGCGATCAGTATATGAAAACTATGTTGGCCGGCGTAGCGCATGAATTGCGCAATCCGCTTGGCGGGATGGAATTGTATGCCCATTTACTGAATAAAGAAATTCCGGACGGCGATAACCGCAAGAAAGCTATTCTCAAAGTCTTGCGCGAGTTGGATGTAATGAAACAAATCGTGAATGATTTTTTAGACTACGCACGACCTAAAGAGCCGCAACCGATGGTCTGTGATTTGTCCAAACTTATTGATGAAATTCGAATCAATCTTTCGGCGCTTACGACGGAAAAATCGGTACAGTGGGAAGTCGAGTTGAATGAGAAACAAGTTTATGCGGATCCGGGGCACTTGCGGCAAATTTTGATCAATCTGATCGAAAATGCCATGCAGTCGGGTAATGTGTTGCCCCGCGTGCGTATCGTGTCGCAGCGTGTCAATGCGATGATCGAAATTACCGTCGAGGATAACGGACATGGCATCGAGGATAATATAAAAGAGAAAATCTTTGATCCGTTCTTTACGACGAAAGAAAAGGGCTCCGGTTTAGGTTTAGCCATCGTAAAAAAATTTGTAGATGAAAACAACGGAGATATAACCATTACGTCGAGTGGAGCGACTGGTACGATTGTGCATTTGGTCTTTCCGACAAAAGAAGGGGTGTCTGCATGAGGTTACGGTATTTGTTGTGTGCAGTAGTGATGTTGTCGTATAGTTTTGGTATACAGGCGCAAGAGCAAACGCCATCCGGCCCATCAAAAAAGAAAGCGATTATACTATCCTTATTAGCGCCCGGTACGGGTGAATTGTATTTATCGGATTGGAAATTTGAGCGATGGGGAAGCGGTAAGTATTTTGCTACGGCGGAAGTATTGTTTTGGGCTACTCATTTTTATACGCGTGCGTACAGCGGATGGCTTAAAGAAGACGCTCGCGCTTTGGCGGCAAGAAAAGCCGGCGTAGATATCCGATCACCTAAACCGGCGAAATACTATGTGAATATCGGGAAGTATCGCGATATCTACACGTACAATGAAACGCAGCGCCGTGCAACAGGAACGGATTTTTTATATGATGAGACCGATGCCAACTATTGGCAGTGGCAAAAAGATTCTGATCGTCGGAAGTACGATAAGATGCGTGCCGATACGAAGCGATTTCGTCAGGTTTCTACATATATGTATTTTGGTTTGTTTGTCAATCATGTGATGAGTATCGTACATGTGACGCGTCAATATAAGCGCATGACCACGGCTCAAAGCACGACCGGATGGAGATTTTATATCGAACCGCCGAGCACAGGAACGGCTCGCATTCAATTAGTTAAAACTTTTTAATTCACATAAAACATGTTATGAAAAACAAAGAAAGTAAAACCAAAAACACACCTCCTTTGAAATCGTCCGAATTGACGGATTGGAATCAAACGAAAACATGGTTGTTATTATCCATGTCAACCGTAGTATTGACACTTATCTATTATATGGTCAATTCACCGCGCCCGTATGACGATGATAACATAGGGCGTTATTTTATGTCGCAGGCGGCGTTTGTGAAGCCCGGATATTTTTTGGATATCTGGGGGCGCCCGATGGCTATTTTGCTGTTTTCGATTCCGGCTCAGTTTGGGTATTGGTATGTCGCTTCCGGTGTAGCTCTTTTGACCGTGATGACATGTTTTTTTACCTATAAAGCCGCACAGGAAAGTGGACGGCCTTATGCTTGGATGGTTGTACTTTTTGTTTTTTTTCAACCGTTGGTCTTAACGACATCATTTAGTTTATGTGCCGAACCGCTGGCGGCTTTTTTCGTTGCCATCGCATTATATTTTTATTATCGCAATAAGTTATGGCAAGCCGCTTTACTTTTCTCGATGGTGCCCTTGGCGCGCTCCGAGACGGTGCTTATACTTCCTTTGATAGCGATTCCCTGGCTGCGTGAACGCCGATGGGTACCGGTATTGCTGCTTGGTACGGGTTTAGCCGTGTATCAAATCGCCGGCATGATTTCGACAGGAGACCCGCTGTATCTGTTGACCCAATCCAAAGCTTTTGGGCACGGGTTATATCAAAACGGACCTTTTGAACATTATTTTCAGCGATTTATTTTTATTACGGGTCCTGTGATTTTTGTTTTTCTATTGTTCCAGTTGGTCTCGGATATCAGATTACGCAAGCTGTCTCTACTTAATACTTCTGTGGTTTTGATGTTTGCGGTGCATGTATATTTCTACTGGAAAGGGAATGTAGCCTCGGTCGGTTTTTTACGTCATTTTGTAGCCGTCGGTCCCATGATCGCTCTTTTAGCCTTGGATGGATTCAATCGTTGGATCGGGTTTGAGGATAAACAAAAAACAAATTCAGTCGTTTGGGATGCATTTATATTAGCGGCACTAAGCGTTTTGATTTTGGCATACTACTCGTTTGAATTGGTTGGCCAGTATTTTTTATCGGATAAAGCAGAACATCTTAAATTCGGAACAGCGCTTGTTTTATTTTTATTATTTATTTTAAGAGCGGTACTTAAATTAGATGGAATTTTCTTTAAAAAAATGATGATCACCGGGACTGTCATACTAACGGTAGCCTATTGTTTTGTTAAAGAAAAACCGCTTACGTTTGCTCCCGAGCATCAGACCGTAAAAAATTGTTATGACTATTATAAAGAGAACATCCGTGGTAAAACGCCCAAAGTCATGATCGCACACACATGGTGGTTTTTCTTTGATAATTTTAATAACTATACCAAAACAATGGAAGAGGGTGGCTATGAAAGTATGCGAAAAGAGAAGCTTGCGGATTTACCTGTCGGAAGCTTCGTAATTTGGGATTCGCACTATAGCCATCGTTTGAGTTCCAATGTTCAACTTCGCGAAGATCTGGCGGGTGATAAGAATTTTCAACTCAAGCAGCAATTCCTATCGTCCGATCAAAAATTTGTCATCTACATTTTTGAAAAGGTAAAACAACCGTCATGATTCGTCCATCCGATTTCGCCAATTGGCAGGAATATTATTTTACGTATCAGAACATACTGGCCAAACAATATCTCATTCCCATGCTGGAGCAATGGGGCGTTTCCATTGACGGAAAAAAAATTTTAGAGATCGGCTGTGGAAGCGGTGGGGTGATAGAGGCGTTTGCCGAACGCGCATCGAAAGCGGTCGGCGTGGAGCTAAATCCTTTTGATTATACCAAACTTAATACTCCCAAAGTGCAATACGTTACCGCCGATATCTATGATCCTTCACATCGTGAGCGGTATGCCGATAAATATGATATTATACTATTTCGTGACGTGATCGAACATTTGCCTAAAAAGAAAGAAGCATTTGAGATATGCGATACGCTGTTAAGTGAAAACGGTGTTATTTTTATTACGTTTCCGCCGTATTACGGGCCTTATGGCGCACATCAGCAGGTTTTCTCGAAAACTTTTTTGGGAAAATTACCCTATACGCATTTACTACCTAACTCATTGTATATCAAGTACGTGAAAACAGTGGAAAAGGGGAACGATGCCGCACTGCAAGTAGCACATGAACTGATCGCCAGTCAAACTACAATTGGCTCCCTAAAAAAATCCATTCGCGCATCGGCTTTCAAAATTGATCGTTATGATTATTATTTGGTGCGGCCATCCTATGAAATTCGCTATGGGAAAAAACCACGTAAAATAAATTTAATGAAGTACTTACCATTCATCCGTGAGTTTTTTGTTTTAGGTATGTACATGACCATGCGAAGAAAATGACCTGATTTTACTTGACTTAATTAGTTATTTATTTTATAATTGGGCGAATTTAGTTGATTTTATTTGTTTTAGCTTTGCGCGTGCATTAGGAGATTCTCCAATGAAAACTATGACCAAAAAAGATGTTTCCAAACGTGTAGCTGATAAGCTTGGTCAAAAAATTCACGAAGTGGAACACGTTGTAGATATTGTATTTGATTCGATCCGGGAGATACTCTCCGAGGCCGATCCGGATGTCAGGATCGAAGTGCGCGATTTTGGAGTGTTTGAAGTCAAAACAACCAAAGCCAAACCCAAAGCACGCAATCCGAAAACCGGCGAGATTATATTTGTTCCCCCGCGTCGTAAAACACATTTTAAACCCGGTAAGTTGCTCAAAGAGGTTTTGAAACAACCCCTGAAGGGCGAGCAGGAATAAAAGAAATAATTTTATATGAATAATAAGCCATGGAAAAAACCATGGCTTTTTTTATGGAAAAAGGACGCATTTTAGCTATTGATTACGGTGAGCGGCGTGTCGGTCTTGCGATCACGGATCCGATGCAGATCATTGCATCCGGCCTAACGACGCTGGCAGTCGAAAATGACCGTCATGCTGCCAATCAGATTGCTCAAATAATTTCGAAAGAAGATGTGACGGAAATAATAATTGGTCTGCCCATAGCACCAAGCGGTGAGGCTACGGAAAAGACACGTACCGTCAATCAATTCATATCCATCCTCAAAGAAAAAACGGCGCTTCCGATTATTCCCTGGGAAGAACGTTTTTCCACCGTGTCGGCGCAACGACTTTTGATCGAGGCGGAAGAAAAGAAAAAACGCCGCACTAAAGAAAAAATAGATACGTTAGCGGCGCTGGTGATTCTTCAGCATTATCTCGATTACCTGCGCCTTCATCCAAAAAAATAAGACCACTTGCGACACGTGGAGGATATGTTCGCCTTCTATATCTCGTTCAAAGAACGTAGAATGAATGCAAAACGCGCACCATTCGCTTGTGACGCATTCTTAGAAGCCGTTATGCCACAAAACCCAACCAATCGTTTACGCGCAGTTCAAAAACTGAAACCGACTTAACTTATCGAAATGGCCTCTACTTATAAGTTTATGTTTTTTGGTTGTTGCTAAAAAAAAATTGCATTATTAGTAACTACTTACGTATATTGTATCCAATAAACAGAGTTAATTAACCCCAAAAGTGATCGATGTTATGAAAAACTTCTCCTTTTTTTTCGCTTGTTTGATGGTAATAACTATGGATTCATTTGCCCAAACGAAAACAGATTCCATTGAAACCGTGGCCAGAGAATATATGAAGGCATACAGCAATTGGGACTTTGAGAAAATGAAATCATTTTACTCCGACGGTGTTCATTTTGAAGACCCAACCGCGACCGAAGCATTTGGTCAGCCTTATGTTTTCGACGGAAAAGAAAAAGTACATGGTTTTTTTAATAACGTTTTTAAAGATCGTTTCAAGAACGATAGACCACCCTACGTAAAATTTAATATGGAGAGAGTTTTCAGTACGGGATCCTTGGTTATTATTTCTTCCACATTTGAGTGTATCGTACCGACATCGTGGTACAAGGAAAAAAGCGATGAAGCGCTTCTAATTTCGATCCCGTTTGTCACCATTTTGGAGGTCAAAAATGGCCAAATTACAAAGCATTTTGATTATGGGGACTACAAAAAATATAATGCACAAATTAGAGCTCAATTGAACAAATAATTCATTTCATCAATGTTGTACAATCCGCAATCTCGGGCATAAGTTTATGCTTTGTAATCATTTATTGGAGTCTTATCCGTTCGGATGGGCAGTCGATGAATGTCGAAAATACTACCATACAAACATAGTATCATCGGCTTCCGATTCCTTACATGGCGGGGTTCGCACGAACCTATGAAGGAGATATTAACTCAACCTGCGTGGATTCCTGCGGTGCAGTGGAGCCGAAAAGATTCGTATTATTTTTCTACACGTACCAATGAAGTCGGTCGGGCCTCCTTAGGAGGTCAAGCCGATAAAATAAAATTAAAAGGCGCTGAAAATATCCATGTTTTTGTCAAAGCAAGGGATCGCATCTTCGCCGGAGATACCGACGGTAATGTGTGGCGTATGAACGGGCTTGAACGAGAAATCGTTTATACAGGATCAACGGCGGTGACGGCCTTGAGTGCATCACCGGATGACCGTGTAGTTTATGCCGGTTTTATGGATGGTTTAATATTCAAATTGCAAAAATAGTTTTCGTCAAGTGATGTGATGGATGTAATAAAAAAACGCCTCCATGTTGAGGCGTTTTTTTATTGAACTATGATTTTATGAGGAATGCCTCAACCGGCTAATCGGGATTTGACCATATCCTGAACTTTTTTTCCGTCGGCTTTACCTTTGACTTTAGGCATGAGTGCGCCCATGAGTTTACCCATGTCTTTGGCGGAGGTAATACCTGTTGTACGAATCGCCTCGTCAATAATAGCGGCCAATTCATCATCGTTCAACTGTTTCGGAAGGAACTCGCTAATGAGGGCCAGTTCGGTTTTTTCTTTGTCGGCCAGATCCTGACGTCCACCTTTTTCATATAATTCGATAGCTTCTTTACGGCGTTTGCTTTCCGCGAGAAGAAAATTCATCTCGTCTTCCGCTTTAAAATTTTGACCTTTATCGATTAAAACTTTCTGCAATCCGGCTTTGAGCGTGCGAATAATATCTAGTTTTTCCTTTTCGCCGGATTTCATGGCGGCTTTCATATCTTCGCCGAGTTTTTTAAATAATTCGGAATCAACAACGTTCATAACACTCCTTGTATGTTTATAAATTATGATGGTAGAGTTTTAGGTTGTAAAGGAAGACTAAATGTCATCTCGGTAAATTCACCTTCGCGGCTGTCCACAGAGATTGAGCCGTTATGTTTTTCGATGATGGAGTAGGATATGGACAAACCGAGACCTGTACCTTGTCCTACGGGTTTGGTTGTAAAAAAAGGATCGAAAATCTTACTGCGAATTGACGGAGGAATGCCTGCGCCATTATCTCTGATTTTAACCTGGATACCGTTTTCCGTATTGGCTGTATGAATTCGTATGACACCTTCGATGGTTTTTTTGCCGCGGAATCGTTGTTCGATAGCTTGTGCCGCATTGATAAAAAGATTGAGCAAAACTTGGTTGATTTGATTGGCATAACAATAAACCGCCTTGGTTGCTTCGTATTGTCCTTCAATGCGGAGGATGTGACGGTATTGGTTGTAAAAAAGTTTCAGCGTGGTTTCGATGCATTCGTGGATATCCACCTGATTCAGATCGGCTTCGTCAAGGCGTGAAAAATTACGAAGATCTTTGACGATAAGGCGAATTCGGTCGGAGGCGTGTTGTATGGCGGATAACAGATTATCCAAATCGCTGATAACAAATTCGTAATCCAGTGCTTCTTTATACGATGCTATTTCTCGGGACGCCGGTAGCAAGGATTCGTATTTGGCTATGAGCTGGCGAAGCACTTTGATATAATCTCCGACATAAGCCACGTTGCCCGTCAGAACGGACGTGGGGTTGTTGATTTCATGTGCGACACCGGCGACGAGTTGGCCGAGCGCCGACATTTTTTCTGATTGCACAAGTTGCGATTGGGTTCGTTTGAGCTGATCCAATAGACCTTCGAGTTCGTTTTTTTGCCGTTCGATCTCCGAGGTGCGTTGATTGACCATGGATTCGAGGCGCTGGGTACGGTCACGCATCGAACGCAGTTTGAATGCGACACGTATACGGTATGTCCCGTAAGCGCCATACAGGGCGATGCCTGCAAAAATAAGCATGATGACGGGATTCATCCAAAATGGTCGCGGAATGTGGAGTGTAGCGCGCGCTTCGTCCGATGACAACACGTACTCGGCATTACGTGCACGAACATGGAGCGTGTACGTGCCGGGCCCCAAATTGGTATAACGCACTTCGCTTTTGCGCGTCCATTCCGACCACGTTTGATCAAATCCCTCGAGGCGGTATTGATACCAGTTGTCCTTTTCATCAAGAAATGACGGTGCGACAAACTCAAACGTAACGGTATTGGTTTCTATCGTCCAAGATTTATCGGTTAGATGCGGCGTAAAATCCGGCAAAACAAAAACGGAATCATCCGATCGAATCCGCTGAATCAGAACGTGCGGTGCGGGCATATTCATGGGCGCGGACTTTTCATCATAACAGGTGACACCGCCGAATGTACCGATCCATATCTGATGCTTTTCATCAATAAAAAAAGCATTGTTCGTCGTGCTCTCGTCTATCGGTAAACCGCGATTGCGGTTGAGCATTTTGGTAACCTGCATCCCGGCATCAACACGCATGCGGCCAAAACCTTTGCAGCCGACCCACAATTCGTTATGCATAAAATCCCATGCGAGTACCGGTACGACGTTATCCCCAAAGCCGAGAGACTTGGGTTTGTAATTAATAAAATGACTACCGTCAAAACGCGAAATTCCGGCATCCGTACCTATCCATACAATGCCTGAAGGGTCACGGCGAACCACATTGACTGTATTATCAATCAGTCCGTCGCGATTTGTCCAGTTTGTGATATGCATCGTATGGTTGGGCAATTGTTCAATACGCGAAAGCCCTCCATCAATTCCTGCCCAAATGGTATTTTGTGAATCGGCAAAAACGGACCACACCGCATTACCGGCGAGTCCGGAGTCTTTATTGATCACGGTTGCGGATAGGCCGTCCCATCGGATCAAACCCGAAAGCGTGCCAAACCAAAGTTGACCGGTGAGGTCTTCTTCGATGTCTACGATAGGGCCGCCGGTTTTAGTAAATATATCGGTGCGATCGGTGAGTTGTCCCTGTTCATAGGTGTAAATGTGCTGTTCGGAGCCAATCCACAAAACACCTTTGCGATCAACATGCAGAGACCAAATCGTATTAGCCAATGGATTGTTTGGTGTGATCAGGTGCATTTTTTTTCCATCCCAGCGATTGACGCCCCGATCGCTGCCGATGAAGATAGTTCCTTTCCCATCGCCGGTGATCGCATTGACCACATTAAAGGCTAACCCGTCTTTGACGGTGAAATTGCGAATATTGTGAAAAGGTAATTTGATCACGCCGCCGCCGTCTGTGCCCACCCAAATAATGCCCTCGCGATCGGAAAAAATTGAAACACAACTATTAGATGATACATTCTCATCGGCGAGTATATTTTCAAAATTACCGTTTGTAAACTTGGCGAAACCTAACTCTGTACCGATCCACACCGATGCATCATTGGCCGCGCATACGGATTTTATTTTGCTGCTTCGAAGTCCGTTTCGGCTATCATACAATCGCGTAAAAGCGCGTACATCAAGGCTCTTCTGATCAAGCATCGCGTTGATATCCGTCACGCCGAGCCCGTTGTCGGTGGCGAAAAGCAAGCGTCCGCGGCCGTCCTGAGCCATTTCAGAAACATAAGACGGAAATGCGGATGGTGATCGCGGTATAACAAAAAAAGAATCGGTATAGGTTGTACCGTTAAAATATTTCCAAGCGATACCCCGACTGCCGGCAAACCAGATATGACCATAACTGTCTACAAAAGCCGTGCGAAAAGACACGGACTCTGGAAGATGACTGATTTTGATGTGATGGTATTGAGCGGTGTCTTGCAAATAAATGCCGCGGTCGGTAGTTATCCACGTGCGGCCCGTGCGGTCTTTGATGAGTTGCCAAACCGCTAAAGATTCGCCATTGTCGGTGATGGTGATTGTAGTAAAATTTTTACCGTCAAAACGAACTAAACCCTCATCCGTTCCAAGCCAGATGATACCGGACGAATCCAAACTCAGATTTCGAATCGTATTGCCGGGTAATCCTTCATCTTTGGTATACACCGTGTACTCGATACCGTCGTAGCGTACTAATCCGCCGGTCGTCGCGAACCACAGGATACCATTGGCATCTTGCACAATATCCCAAACTTGCGCATGTGGAAAACCGGAACTCAGATTATAATAACGGAGAAAGGGCTGCTGCGCATGCATCGGCATAGCCGTCATAATCCAACAGAATAAAATCAAGTACAGCGATTTCCGATTCATGCCGCGTAGGATATTGTGAATAAATGTCGGAAAATATAGGCGTCCAACGTGCGAAATGCAAAAACAAAACATGTATAAAAAGTTGAATCTCACGGGTAAAAATGGTAACATCCCACGTAAAATCGGACGATATTTTTCGTAAGTTTTATGCACTTATTTCTTCTAATTTTTTTAGCCGTTACCATGCAAACCTTTGCGCAAGAGGCCAAACTACGATATGCCATAGCCATTCACGGCGGTGCGGGGGTGATTTCCAAAGATATGCCCGACTCTGTTAAAAACAAATACACAGCCGGTTTGACGGAGGCGTTGCAAAAAGGCGTGGCAATGTTGGAAACCGGACAGAACGGGCTGGATGTCGTCGAAACGGTTGTTCGCGTTCTGGAAGACAACCCGTTGTTTAATGCCGGCCGAGGTTCGGTTTTTACTGCGGACGGTACGCATGAGATGGACGCTTCGATCATGAACGGAAAATCGTTATCCTGTGGGGCGGTAGCCGGTGTTAAAACAATAAAAAATCCGATTTCGCTGGCACGCCTTGTCATGGAAAAAACATCGCATGTGTTTTTATCCGGTGAGGGTGCTGAAGTTTTTGCCCGTGAAATGGGTGTGGATACGGCCGGTGCAGATTATTTCTACGATGCCTATCGCTACGAGCAGTGGAAAAAAGCGAAACAGAAACATCAGATACAACTTGATCATTCGGCCGATGAAAAAAAAGGTACAGTGGGTTGTGTCGTGTTGGACAGCGAGGGAAATTTGTATGCCGCCACTTCGACCGGCGGTATGACCAATAAACGAAAAGGTCGGATCGGGGATTCGCCCATCATCGGCGCCGGTACTTACGCCAGTAATGCCTCTTGCGCCGTGTCGTGTACCGGTACGGGTGAACAGTATATTCGCCACACGGTCGCCCGCGATCTGGCTGCGCGTATTGAGTATAAAAATGAAACGTTGTCTCAGAGTGCGCGTTACCTGATCCATGAAGTTTTGGAAAAAGGCGATGGCGGATTGATCGCTGTGGATAAAAAAGGCCATATCGTACTTGAGTTTAATACGCCGGGCATGTTTCGCGGTGCAGCCGATGCATCGGGAAGATTTGAAGTTAAAATCTGGGAATAAACCGAAACGAAAAAAAAGTTCTGTTCAGTATAAATTAACCTTAATTACCTATATCATTTCGAACCGGAGACAACATGGAAAAGGTCATCAGCCACATCGAATCCAACAAGGACCGTTATGTCGAAGAACTCAAAGATTTTTTGAAAATTCCCAGCGTCAGTACCAATCCCGAAAACAAAAAAGATGTACAGCATTGTGCGGAATGGGTAGCGCAGCACATGACCCATATCGGATTGAATAACGTAAAAGTTTGCCCTACGGCGGGGCATCCTGTCGTGTATGGCGAATGGCTTGGCGCACCGGGCAAACCGACCGTACTTTTGTACGGGCACTACGATGTGCAGCCGGTTGATCCGCTCAATCTTTGGACCAGCGGTCCTTTTGAACCGACCATTCGTGACGGCTATATCTATGCCCGCGGATCGGCGGATGACAAAGGCCAGGTGTTCCTCAATCTGAAAAGCATCGAAGCGCATTTGAAAATCAACGGTAGTCTGCCGGTGAATGTCAAACTGATGATCGAAGGCGAAGAAGAGATCGGCAGCGAACATCTTGAGCCGTTTATGAAAGAAAACAAGGAAATGCTCAAGGCTGATGTCGTATTGATCTCCGATACGTCCATGTTTGATGACGGTATTCCCTCGATTGCTTACGGATTGCGCGGGCTCTGCTACATGCAAGTCGAACTAACCGGTCCGAACCGTGATCTGCACAGTGGTACTTATGGCGGCGCCGTCGGTAATCCGATCAATGAATTGGCTAACATGATCGCCAAACTCAAAGACAAAAACGGAAAAATCACGATTCCGGGATTTTACGATAAAGTCAAACCGCTCACCAAAGCACAACGCGATGCTTATAAAAAACTGCCCTTTAATAAAAAAGGCTATTTGAAAGACCTTGGCATCAAAGAAACATTCGGTGAAAAAGGGTATTCGATTTTAGAGCAGGTGAGCGGGCGTCCGACACTGGATTGCAACGGTATCTGGGGCGGTTTCCAAGGTGAAGGTGCCAAAACCGTATTGCCATCCAAAGCCGGTGCGAAGATCAGCATGCGGTTAGTTCCCGGTCAGAAACCGGCGGAGATCGCCAAACTTTTCGAAAAATATATCAAAAAGATAGCGCCGAAAACGATGCAGGTCAAAGTGATCGCGTTGCACGGCGGAGATCCGGCTATGACCGATATTACGACCAAAGAAATGACCGCCGCTTCGACGGCGATGCAAAAAGTATTCAAAAAGAAACCACTTTTTACACGCGAAGGCGGTTCGATCCCTGTCGTGGCGGCTTTTGAACGCTTGCTGGGACTCAAAACGATTATGTTAGGATTTGGTTTGGATACCGACGCGATCCATTCGCCCAATGAACGCTTTAAGCTGGATAATTTTCATAAAGGCATTCTGACCACGGCGTATTTTTATGATGAAATGGCCAAAATGAAATAATGGCAATTCACAAGTCATTTTCCATTTTTGCCGGCATTGGGGTTTTCCTCAGTGCAGTGGTCGTGTCCTTATGGATTTGTGAAGGCATTCTTTGGCTGATGGGTTATAATCCGTTGTTGTATTATGCCGGAATGCCCAATCATCAGTATCGTCACAAAACGTTTGAGTTTAATGTCGCGTACGAACAGAATGAATTCGGTTTTCGCACGCCGAATGTGTCCTTTGAGAAACCGCGCAATACGTACCGTATAGTTATTTTGGGTGATTCTTATACCTACGGGCTTGGCGTAGAGGATGCCGAAGTTTATGCACGGCAGCTTGAAATCAGGTTCAATACTTTCTTTAAAAGCACGAGTTCGTCGCGCCGCGTACAAGTCATCAATCTTGGCATTTCCAATCGGGCGATCGGTGATTATTTAGCCTTTTATCAGTCCGTCGGCATCCGCTATCAACCGGATTTGACGATCGTATCGTTCTTCGAAGGTAATGATGTTTCGGATGAAGTTTCTGAGGTATTGCCGACAGGAGATGTATTAGACGAAACGGGTGCTTATGCGTTTATCCGGAATTCATTACAAGGGATATCGCCGCGATTATTCAAACTGATCAAAATTACCAAGAAGCAATGGAAACACAAAGCGCTCACTGAATTCCGAGCGGTGTTACCTTGGTCGGAAGATAAACTCGTACAACATCTGATGGTATCCGGTATAGACAGTGCGTACGCTGTAAAACGGATAAAAGAAATTCCGGATGCAATGCGGGAAGATGTATTGACCAATCGTATCTACCGACCGGCCTTTGCACGATGGTGTGCAGGGCAACAAGCCAATATTGCTTTGCCCGATACGCTGACCATGCGTCGTAACGAAAAGTTTACGGCGGAAACGTTTGGGCGTTTGGTTGACTTGGCGCGTCACAATCATTCGGATATCATGCTGGCGGCCATACCGTCGCCTTTTGCGGTTGTTCAGAAAGAGAAGTTAGTTTGGGCTGTTTCATCACCTCCTGAGAAGGTACAGGAGCAAATCAGGAATCTGGTCATTCGGATGTGTAAAGAAAACCAAACGGCTTACATAGACTTGAAACCTGCTTTGAAGGCTGCCGATCAAGCCGGTGAAACGACACATTTTGCCTATGATCTGCACTGGACGGCAAGGGGACATCGTTTGGTCGCCGATACGTTATTTGAACGCATTAAAGATCGCGTCACCAACTAATAGAGAACCCATGTTAACTCAATTATTACGCGGCACAAGTTATCCTTTTACGGCGTTCGGTTTTATCGTTCATCACCGTCTCCTGCGGTGGGTGTTAGCACCGTTTCTGATCAATGTGTTGCTTTTCGGTGCTTTTTTCGTATGGACGATCATACATATCAGCGATGTCATACATTGGATGGAAACCGGGTTTCTCGGTGAAATGAATATTGTACTTTTTTGGATTGTCGCAGCGATCATACTGACGATCTATATACTGATCATGGCCTACATTTGGAGTTTGATCGGCGGATTAGTCGCTGCACCTTTTAATCAGTACCTCAGTGTACAATCGGAACATATTGAAGGTCTCGTATCCGATCATACCACTTCGTGGTGGCATGACCTCTACCGCGCGTTGATCGCCGAACTGAAAAAAATTACATTTCTTTTGTTTCTGATAACGCCTTTGGTTTTATTGCCGCTCATGTTGCTCCATCTGATACCCGGCTTCGGAAGTGTGCTCTATGCGATACTGATGTTCGGGTATGTCAGTTTCGCGACAGCATTCAGTTTTTTGGATTATGTATTGGAAAATCGCCGATTTGGTTTTCGCGAAAAGCTGCGTTTTGTAATGGCCAATCGCGCCTTCTGTTTTGGTTTCGGCGGCGTTTCCGCTCTGCTTTTGATGATTCCTTTTATCAATGTACTTTTTATACCTGTGTTGGCCGTTAGCGCCACGCTCATGTATATACGTGAACCTATGCAACAAAAACGGTGAATGGAGCTATGACAGAATTTGCCATCCATGGAGACAATCTGAGTATTGCGGTGATTTCAGAAATTCTGAAAAATAAACCCCGCGTGGTATTGACCGAATCCGCTAAACAAACTATTAACCGGGGACGCCGGACCATCGAAGACATTGTCAGCTCGGGGCGTGTGGTGTACGGTGTGAATACGGGATTCGGAAAATTCAGCGACGTACGCATTTCCGACGATCAGCTTGAAATTTTACAGGAAAACTTAGTGCGCAGCCATGCCTGCGGCGTCGGTGAACCTTTTCCGGCAGACATCGCAAAAGTGATGTTACTTCTTAAAGCCAACGGATTAGCCAAAGGGTATTCCGGTGTACGATTGGAAATCGTCGAAACATTATTAGCCATGTTTAATGCGGACGTCCTACCGGTGATACCACAACAAGGTTCCGTCGGTTCGAGCGGAGATCTGGCGCCACTGGCGCATTTGACTTTGGTGTTGATGGGCGAAGGCGAAGCTTGGTTTCAGGGGCAACGTCTGCCCGGTGGCGAAGCTATGAAGCGCGCAGGAATAAAGCCGGTACGGCTTCGCTCCAAAGAAGGCCTGGCTGTGCTCAATGGTACGCAAACGATGACGGCTACGGCGGTCGTCAATCTCATACGTGCAAAAAATTGTATGGAAGCGGCTGAAATCTGCGGCGCCATGTCCATGGAGGTTTTGCTGTGTACGCCGACAGCGTTTGATCCGCGTATCCAGGATGTGCGAAATCAAACCGGTCAGATCGAGTCCGCGCGACGTCTGCGTGATCTGGTCGCGGGCAGTCCTTTGATCGCGTCCCATGCCGATTGCAAAAAAGTGCAAGATGCGTACAGCGTGAGGTGCATGCCGCAGGTTCATGGCGCGACGCGGGATGCGATCGCGTATGTACAACAGATCGTCGAGCGGGAGATCAATGCGGCGACAGATAATCCGCTGATTTTTTCGGAAGACGGCGATGTGTTATCGGGTGGTAATTTTCATGGCCAGCCGGTCGCGCTCGTAATGGATTTTCTGGCGATAGCCGTGAGTGAAATCGGTAATATTTCCGAACGTCGCACGGCATGGATGATGGACGGGCATTTGAGCGACGGTTTGCCGCCGTTTTTGGCAAAAGATGGCGGGCTCAACTCCGGGTATATGATCGCACAATACGCGGCCGCGGCGCTGGTATCGGAGAATAAATCGCTGAGCCATCCGGCCAGTGTAGATTCCGTACCGACTTCGGCCAATAAAGAAGATCACGTCAGCATGGGTACTATCGGCGCGCGCAAAGCCTACCGGATTATCGAAAACGTCGAAAATATTTTAGCCATCGAATGGCTGTGCGCGGCCCAGGCGGGCGATTTTCGCAAGCCGATCGCATTTGCCGGCAAAACGCAAAAAGCATACGACTTACTTAGGAAATATGTGCCGACTTTGGATAAAGACCGCAATACCAGTGTGGATATTCAAACGGCCAATGCGCAGTTACAGACGGGCGCTATGGTAAATGCGGTGTGGGGATAAAAATGGATAGACTTGATGCCGCGTGGCGTTTGGAGCATTACAATATCTATGGCAACGACCTCCTCGGCAAACTCGACTCCCTCCAGAAACGCTACTACTACCTCACCGATCACCTCGGAAGCGTGCGCGTCACCGTCAAAGATACAGCAGGAGTTCCCGTAGATTCGTGGAGCGATTACTATCCCTTCGGTAAAGAATCACGCGGGTCGAGTACGGTCAATGAACCGAAAGAAGGCTACACGAGTCAACTCTACGATTCAGAATCTGATTTAATTTATTACAAACGAAGATATTACAACCAAAATATAGCTCGATTTATTTCTGTCGATCCGTTGACTGATAAATATCCACAGTGGACTCCGTATCAATATGCCGGCAATATGCCGGTTAGATACATCGATTTGGATGGATTAGAGCCTGCACATCCCGTTAATTTGTTTTGTAATAATAACCCAACAACTGCAACTTTTTTAGGTATAGTTCAAGGGGTTTACAATTTTGGCAGCAGTATAGTTGATGGATTATCTCAAGAATCGAATGGGGCCTCATTTTCAATGAATCTACTTAAAGCGGGCCTTGAAATAGCATCAGATCCAGGCCAAGCTTTAGCTAATGTGATTAATGCCGTGGACACACGCGTAGATAATATGTCTAGTTCTAATAACTATACAAAAGCAGCAGCAATTACTGAAACTGTACTTGATGTTGCTGCGACAGCTACGGTTGCAGCAGATGCGGTAAATTTAGTTAAAACCGCTGACGCTGTAAGTACAACCGCTAAGATGTCCGATGCCGCAAAGGTTCTTGGAAAGGCCGATGCAACAGTAAGCGCTACTTCGGGTCAAACCTATCCATGGGGCGGTGCGAGCAGAGAAGTAAGTAAAAACTTTAAAAAAGTATCTGACACAGAGGCTGGGGCTTTATTCCAATATTCGCGAACTGACAAAAATGGAAATAAGATAGCACGCATTATTAGCGAGGAGCATAAAAGAGGAGGAACTATAGGTGAACATTTAAGGAACGAAAAATGAAAACATTTAATTTGGATGCTAGATTGTTTGCTATTATTAACAGTTCTGAGTTTGAAGGAAAAGAAACAACAGGCCCAATTATGAGAAAGGGAGAAGGTAATTGTGTAGAGCTGTTAGTTTTTGAATCTCCAGATCAAGCCAAGAGATTCATGAGAGATCAAAACATTACATGGGAGAAACACCAAATTGTTAACTTAAGCCACTCTGTTATTGTTGATTCAGTTAATGAATTAAGTGATGAGTTTGATGTAAAAATCATTTTAGTGAATTAGAAGAATTCGATTTATTTTTTAATATTAATCTAAAGTATTTCCCCGTAATCCTCCCTTACCGGAGGGTTTTTCTTTTCCGCGCTATCACGTCACGCCTTCGGCGTGATGATTCATCCCCGTGGCTAAGTAGTTTTTGAAGTTCGCCCGTGCGTCACGCCTTTGGCGTGACAGGTCTAACCCCCGCTATGCGTTCGTGTCGTCACGCGTGCCGCGAGATGATACTGCAGCGTGTGCGTGAATTTATATATACCTATTGTTATTCTGTTCAATATTTATCCGATTCGGTAGCCGATACTTTTCGCATAGTCTATTCAATTTTTCTTCCAACGCAGTCAGATAATAATCGGGCATCGTAGCAGAACGGTCGAAATACCCACGGTATTTATCTATTAAGTGCGGATAATGCTGTTGAATCGTCCGGAGTGTACGGATTTTGCTGTCGGAGGGCTGATCACCGTACAAAGTCAAAGAAGCCGGAAAAATATACCGTGCCCCGATTTGTGCAAACGTCGAAAACGATAGTTCGAGTTGATCTGCCGTATCGGATATCCACGGTAGCAGCGGCATCAGACTGACGCCCGCGTAAAATCCTTCATCCAAAATTTGTTTCAGTCCTTGCAGGCGGCGCGACGGCGGTGTCGCACCGGGTTCGAAGATGTGCGCCGTGCGATCATCTATCGACGAAAAAGAAAATGTGATGAGTGCGCCCGACGGTACTTTGCCTAACAAGTCTTCGGGCAAAATAGCAGTCTTACCGATGTGCATCAAAATATCGGTATCGCGTAATATCAGATCGGAACGCGTGATGATGTGAACCGGAAATCGGTGGTGCAAGATGATCTCTAATAATCGGCGCGTGAGCCCGAGTTCCTTTTCCGCATGTCCATACGGGTCGGTGGAGGAAGCGAGTACGATAAATCCATATTGTCCGCGTTTGGCGCGAAGGCTTAACTGTTTATCCAGCAGTTCAGGCGCATTGGTTTTATAGGATAGTTTTTTTTCGGTGTGTGTACCGTATCGGCTTCCATGCACATAACAAAATACGCATCCCGTCGAACAGCCGCTGTACGGATTGAGGGTATAGTCATCCAAAAACCATGGATCGCGGCGTTTGGTTTTGTTGAGGATGGTTCGAACAGTGACAGGCGTACAGGGCATAAAAATAAAATTCTGTCAACGTATGGTAATTGAAAAAACACGCGCGTATTGGTTGAGCATCCGTTACGAGGATATTTTTGGTCAGGCGCAAAAACAGCCTGCTGTCCTATAATCGAACAAAAACAAAATCAGTTTTCGTCTGTACCTGTTTAGTTTTTCAAAAGATGCTTCAAAGCCGCAACATCCATTTGATCTCTTTCACGGAGTGATTGTTCTTTGAACCAAACCAACATGGAAGCATCCAAAAAAGGAATTTTGTGCCCGTCCAAAGCGTGAAAACGAATATGAGAGGTGAGATCGGAATAACGTTTGCCGTTTATCCGAGTAAAAATATCTATTGGAAAAACTTCAATGAGGCGAACGGCACCTTCTTCATCAGGAAAATCTTCAACTGAAAGTTCGCGGGCATACCCGTCATGATAGCCGGATAAAACGGAAATGAGTTTTTTGAGATTGGAAATATGATCATCAACGATGATATCAACGTCTTCGGTCGGTCGTACATGTCCGTTAAAAACGCAGGCAAATCCTCCGACTACAATAAAACGGATTTCATTTTTTGTCAGCAGGACCAACAATTTTTCGTATTCGTTCATTGTTTTCCTGTTTAGGTTTTTTGCCGATTTTTTTTAGAAATTCATTCAGCTCTGCGACGAGTTCCGTAGGGCGTTTTTTGGATTGGCCGATTTGCTTACGGATATGTTCACCCACACCCATGATTATCCCCGGATGGTTTCGATCATTTCGATGACGCGTTGCAAGTCGTCATTCGAATAATATTCGATCTCTACGGAGCCGCTGCCGTCTTTGTGATGATGCAGGCGCACTTTGGTGCCTAACTTCATACGCAGGCGTCCTTCCACATCCGCGATATGCGGGTTGGCCGGTTGCGCGGATTCGATTTCATATTTATTCGGCGAAACTTTGTGGCTTTTTCCTTCGAGTTCCTCAAGCGTCGTTTTGACCAACTGTTCGGTTTTGCGAACGGACATGCCGCCGTCCACGATCTGCTTCCATGCTTTGAGCTGAAGCTGTTCGGAGGGGAGTGCGATCAGAGCGCGTCCGTGGCCGATGGTGATTTCTTCTTTTTTGAGGCTTTCCTGGATATCGGCCGGCAGTTTTAGCAAACGAATAATATTGGTAATGGTCGTACGATCTTTGCCGATTTTTTGAGCGACCTGATCTTGTGTCAAATTGCAGGTTTCGATCAGTAGCTGGTACCCTTCGGCCAATTCGATCGGATTGAGTTTTTCGCGCTGGACATTTTCGATGATGGCCAGTTCGAGCATTTCCTGATCGGTGACATTTTCACGGATGTAAGCGGGTAACTCAGTCAGCCCGGCCAATTTGCTGGCGCGAAAACGGCGCTCTCCGGCGATCAATTCATAACCGGTCGCTGTTTTACGAACGGTGATCGGCTGAATGATACCGTTTTGCAGAATCGATTGTTTTAGTTCTTCCAGCGCCTGCGGTTCGAATTCCTTACGCGGCTGAAAGGGGTTTGCACGAATCTGGTCAATCGGTATTTTAGCGATGGGCGTATCGCTCCGCACTTCATCTTTGAGCGTACCGTCGGCATTAAGTTCTTCGCGAATAAGCGCACTAAGGCCTTTTCCAAGACCCGTATTTTTTTTGGGCGTAAAATTCATATAAAATTTGTGTTATGCCGGTTGCGGCGTGATGACGTTGGCGATGACTTCTTTGGCCACGCCCATATAGTCTTGAGAACCGACGGACGCAGGATCATAGAGGATGATCGGTTTACCAAAGCTGGGCGCTTCACCGAGTTTGATATTGCGGTGAATGACATTTTTGAAAACTTTGTCTTTGAAATATTCTTTGACTTCGCCCACGACCTGATTGGACAAATTGAGGCGGCTGTCGTACATCGTCATCAGCACGCCTTCGATGGTCAGATCGGTATTGAGGTGACGCTGGACGAGGCGAATGGTATTGAGCAACTGGCGTAATCCTTCGAGCGCATAATATTCGCACTGAATGGGAATCAGTACCGTATCCGCGGCCGATAGCGCATTAAGCGTGAGAAGACCGAGCGACGGCGGGCAATCAATGAGAATGTATTCGTACTGATCGCGAATCGGAGCAATGGCTTTTTTGAACATGTGTTCGCGTTCTTCGAGATTGACCAATTCGATTTCGGCGCCGACAAGGCGGATGTGCGCCGGAAGGAGATCCATACTGGGCATCATCGTTTTCAAAATCGTATCGGTCGCCGGAACGGTTTGAATCAGAACTTCATACGAACCGCGTTCGATTTTTTCGAGATCAAAACCGAGGCCGGTCGTGGAATTGGCCTGCGGATCCA
Source organism: bacterium (assembly GCA_013360215.1). Lineage (NCBI taxonomy): Bacteria > bacterium. Next base: position 45,390 of record JABWCP010000025.1, read on the forward strand.
TATCAATAATAAGCGTGCGTTTGCCGGCATGGGCGAGGCTCGCAGAAAGATTGATCGAAGTCGTCGTTTTACCGACGCCACCTTTTTGGTTGGCTATGGCAATAATTCTGCCCATTCATTCTCCTGAAACGATGTGGAACACTGTATGATGTTTCACGAATAGCCCGCAAAGATAGGGAAGCGGGTTCTATTTAGCAACGCATTTTTTATAAAAATGCGAGCTATTTTTAATCATTATAAGATCATTTTTTATAATGATTTACGATGCTTTTTGCCTTTTCGAGGACGCTTTGGCGCAATTCGTCCGGGGCCAAAACGGTCACTGCATCACCCCATCCCAAAATCCACGCTATAAATTCATTGGACAGTTTGACTTTGAGCCGAATTTCAAACCCGTTATCGCTTTGTTTCATCGCCTGCTCTTCAATCCAAAATTTTTCGGCCATGTATTGGCCTAGATCATCTTTGAAACGCAGATGCACGTCGGTCAGTTTACCGCCGGTAAAAGATCCCCAGGAATGGCGAAACAGTTCGTTGAGCGTTGGGACATTTTTGATGGAGGATGCCTGCCGCGAAAAACGAAAGTTCTGAATGCGCTCGATGGTAAACATTTTAGCCGTGTCTTGGTGTATCGCGATCAGGTAATGCGTTTTTCCGGCATTGTAAAACGTAACCGGAGTGACGGTACGCCACTGATAACGGTTGGTTTTAGCTGAACGGTATTCGATCTCGATGACATGCTTTTGGCGTATCGCGCGGATCGTTTCAACGAAGAAACTCAACGTTTTGTTTTGAAATCGCTCCAAAACGAGCGGAAGATTTTTGATCGTTTCATTATTCCCGAAGGCGAAATATGTCGTGATGAGCGTATTGATCTGCAAAAGAGATAGTTCGATGCGAAACGCGCGTTTGCGGGAATTGACGGTGATGCCCATCGCCCGAAGTGCACGCATATCGCGGTGAATGGAAGATTCGCTGGTATGAAATTTTTCGGCTAAGTCTATTTCGGAATATTTGTCGGGGAATTCATAAATCAGCGCGGCGATTTCGATCTGACGCTGAAGATCATCAATACTATTAATCATGCTACGCATCCCAATAAAAATTAATCGTTGAAATGTCATTAAAAATAATATTGAAATCAAATATTGTCAAAAATTGACAGAAAAGAGCTGTCAGCTGACTATAAATTAATAACGTTACGATGATGGAAATGATACAAAAAATGAAACGAAAAAGAATTTACTAATAACACATAAAAACAAAACAAGGAGAACAAGTCATGAACAAAGGAAGTTTGAATCGCGCTGTATTGATCGGTCGTCTGGGCCGTGATCCGCAGGTACGCTATACGCCTACGGGAACGCCGATCACGTCGTTTAGCGTAGCGACGACGCAGGTATTTAAA
>JABWCP010000026.1 GCA_013360215.1 bacterium
ACCAAAGTATCGTTCGGCCATAACTTGCCATGCATCCGGATCGCCATCCCCGGAAATCACGAGCGTCATTTTATTTGATACATATTGCTGTCGGTAATACGCCATCAAATCATCGCGACCGATACGATCAAGATCATCCCATGAACCGATCACTAAATTTTTATACGGATGGTTTTCATACGCAAGATCAAGTACATGTTCATACAATTTACCCATCGGCGCATCTTCGTAGCGTAAGCGTTTTTCTTCTTTGATGACTTCTTTCTCCGACGTTACCATGTTTTCCGGAAGCGCAAGATTATAAAACCGATCGGCTTCCATATCTATTACCATTTCCATAGCCGAAAAAGGCACCTGACTGTAATACGCCGTATAATCATGCGAAGTAAAAGCATTTTTAGTACCGCCCAGCCTTTGAATAATCCACGAATTTTCACGCGGTTTAAAGCGGTTCGTACCCATCGAATAGCAGTGTTCCAGATAATGCGATATGCCCGACTGGCCATTTTTTTCGGTGCGGCTGCCGACTTCAAACCAAACCATCACGGTACATATCGGTAAACGATGATCGGCATTGATCAACAGCCGCGAACCGCCGGGTAGCGTAGCACGTCGTATATCAAGGTTAGAACGAGTCATAAATTCATTTTATGCTGATGAACATAAACTAAAACACAGAAGTGCAAAAAACGAAGTACGGTAATATTGTAGTATAGCGGAAACTTAAACTGCGCAGTGCGGAGAACAAACACCGCGCAAGAAAGCTGATTTTATTTATAATTTAAAAATTAAAATGAAGCTGTCGTTTTTTAATAAAAACTCAGTCCGAGTCCCCAAAGTTTATTGCCTTTGACCGTAGACCGTAGGATCGAAAAACTTACGCCGTCACCTTCGATCGGTGTCCAATAAAAAATACTTGCCGATGAGGATTGACCGGTAAGGTTATCGGCGATAGTTTCATCTTTTTTCAAAGAGATGCCGCGCAAGTAACCGAAGCGTAAATAATCATAAACTTTGAAATCGCCACCAAAGGTCATGTAGTGGCCATCCACTTCGCGTGTATATTTACTATACCCGGCTTTGGCGATAATGCGGCGAAAAAATAAACCAAAGTCAACCGTAGCCATAAAATTTTTAAATGTAGGTTTTCCCGATGTCCAAGAATAGTAACCGGACATGCCTCCTCCGAAAAACTTGTCTTTGGATTTGGCCAGGGACTTTTCATAATCTCTTTGACGGCGCTTTTCTTCTTCCCGACGCAATTTTTCATCGCCAATACCCAAAAGATTATCCACACGGGCATCAATTTCCATTTCGTAGCTCATGACATCGAGAATACTCCCTGTTTCCACATCCACGAGTTTGGTGTTAACGAGTATGTATTCTTTCAAAGGTTGATACGTACCTACAATGATAACATTGGCGTTGAGTAGCCGGCCGACTTGCACCGATTGATCTTGATTCACATAATCCGATGCGCCGAAATCCTGTTCGCGAATCACTTTTTCGAGCGAATTGCGTTCGACCACTTCAAACTGTAGTTTTCCCCGATTTTTCATCAGCGTCAAAACAATTTGATCGTTCACATAATTTTCAAAAACATGGTACGTCAAGCTTTCATACGTATCGAGTCGTTCAAAATTAAAGACGCCGATACGCACCGGTGTCGTGGGATCTTTCATGCGATCACGAAGCCTGCGAATAACCCGTTTACTGGCATTCTCAATCACGTCGTCCAAATCATCTTTCGCAAAAAGAGAAAGCGATGCGGCCAAAAAAATCATGCCGTATTTCAACCATTTCATAACCCAAAACTCCTCTTAAAAATCCCCAGCCCTTCAGCCATGCCATTCGCGCGCTACAAGAGATTCGTTTTTATTAAAATAAATTTTATTAAACTTAATGATCTCAAAATTGGGACTCAAATCGTAATCACCGGGTACGATTTGTGAAAAATTAACTCCCGGCAAAACAGGAAATCCCACCTGATTGTACGCTTCAGCGATCAGGCCGGAGCATACTTCATTGGAACCGGAAATATCCCCTAAAAACTCAGTATAATCCACTTTCTTTTTAAAAAAACTGAAAAGTAGGTTACTGATATTGATGTGATCGTAACCCCGCCCGACATGTGACATGGCAAAAGAAACTACTTTGTCTATGGCCTCACCGCTCAATCCGAAAGGGCGGCAAACTCGAATATTGAGGTGCGCAAGCGCCTCAACCGGATTGACTACCGTTCCCGTTGACGGCAACGGATCAATGATCTTCCCGTCACCCACATAAAGCGCACAATGACTCCATGTCGAATGGGTCACGGCCATAATAACACGGCTAATCAATTTATTACCTTCAACCAAAATAACATCACCGGGCTTCAGTGCTCGCTTAAGGTTTTCCATGTTATTGCGTGTACGTAAGTGATAACTGATAAGATCCCGATTGAGTCTTTCGGCAAGTACCCGTGCGGCTTTTTTCTGGACGGCTTCCCACACCCATAGCAGAGGGTTTGACATTTTTAAAATCCAAACAAGAGTAATACATCACAAAATCCGCTATTATTGTACTTCTTTTGCCTTCCATTTTCAATATCTATGTAGTTGCATAAAAGTTACGGAATGGATATGTTGTCGGGTCATTTTATCCCTAGCCCACGATAATCAAAGGAGCTTACCATGCCTCAAGTACGTCGCTATTATTTGATGATCAGTATTTTTTTGTTATTTGGATACACGCTAAAGGCGCAAGGTAAACGCCCAATTACTGCCGACGACTTATGGGCATTTAAGCGTCTGTCGGGTTTCACCGTGTCGCCCGATAATAGATATGGTTGTTTTGTTGTCACAGACTACAATGTGAAAGAAAACAAAGGTAATTCAGATCTGTATTTGATCGAATTGGCCACAGGAAAAACAAAACGCCTTACAACCAATGTCGGCAGCGACAACTCGCCTGCATGGCACCCCAACAGTCGAACGATAGCTTTTATTTCCAAACGTGAAGGCGATTACGCCCAACTTCATCAGATAGACATTGACGGCGGCGAAGCCTCCTTGATCACAGAGATGCCGATGGGAGCCGCCGCTCCGAAATTTTTTCCTGACGGAAAACGCATTGCTTTCGTGAGTACGATATTGCCCGCGTATGAAAATGATTTTGACGGGATGAAAAAAAATTTGAAAGAACGCAAAGATTCCAAAATGTCGGCTAAAGTGTCTGAAAATCGTTTTTTCCGTTATTGGGATACATGGCTGACAGACGGTTATGTCCCGCATTTATACAGTTATCACATCGAAACTAAAGAACGCAAAGACCTCACACCGGGGCTCAATGCGTTGGTCAGTTCCGATGGCTCTTTGGATTACGATATCAGCCCGGACGGTCAATGGATAACTTTTACCCGTAATAGTTCTCATCCTCCCTACGCACAGCTCAACAGCGATGTTTTTCTCTTTAAGGTCGGCGAATACGCTTCGGCCGTTAATATCACGGCAGATAATCTCGATGATGACGGCGGTGCGGTTTTTTCCAAAGACGGTAAATCGTTGTGGTATAGCCGTTCGTTTGAGAAAAATCATCCCGATCTGAGCCATGTCGTCCGCTATGATCTGACATCAAAAGAACATAAAGTCATAACCGATAAAATGGATCGCAGTTTCGGTTCCTACACGGAGTCCGATAATAAAAAAGACTGGTACTTTGTAGCGGAAGACATGGGGCGTACGTCCGTATATAACTACAATACGCAAAACCAGAAAATTGAAAAAATATTCACCGAAGGCGGCATGGCCAATATGAATGTGGGCGCCGACAAACTTTGGTTCTTACGCACAAGTATTTCATCCCCTGCTGAAATCTGGGAATATAATTTCAAAACCAAAAAAGCCGGAGCGGTAACGTCGTTTAACAAATCGCTTTTGGATTCTTTGGATTTCGGTAAAACGGAATCGCTCACTTTCAAAGGCGCGGACAATGACGATGTCCAGATGTACGTAGTTTACCCTCCAAATTTTGATCCGAACAAAAAATATCCTCTGGTTCATATGATTCACGGCGGCCCCCATGGTGCCTTTGGCGATGACTGGAGTTACCGCTGGAACGCGCATGCCTTTGCCGCGCCGGGTTATGTCGTAGCTTTGATCAATTTTCACGGCTCGACCGGTTTCGGTAAATCCTTTATGAAATCCATCGTCGGTGCACACGGAGATAAGCCATTTACCGACATTATGCGCGGTACGGATTATTTGCTGCAAAAATACAGCTTTCTCGACAGCACACGTATGGCGGCCAGCGGCGGAAGTTACGGCGGATATCTAGTCAATTGGATTGCCGGCCATACCAATCGCTTCAAATGCCTCATCAGCCATGCCGGCGTATATAACCTGATGGGCCAATTTGCCTCCGATGTGACTTTTGATCGTGTTATCAATTATGACGGATCACCTTGGGCCGGTCGTTACGAACAAATCAACCGTTGGAGCCCGGCTTTTTTTGCTCATAATTTTTCAACACCTATGTTGATTATTCATGGCGAAAAAGATTATCGCGTCGTCGTCACTCAGGGTATTGAAATATACGGTGTACTTACGGGTAAAGGCGTTCCCGCGCGTCTCGTGTACTATCCCAATGAAAACCACTGGATTTTGCAGCCGCAAAATTCCATTTATTGGAACAAAGAAGTGCGCGATTGGTTCGCACGTTGGTTGAAATAAACATTTCATATAATTATAGCACAAAAGGTCAAACGACTACGTTTGACCTTTATTTTTTTACTTCATCACTATGCTGCCTGTACTTACAAACGAAGAATTATCCCAACTGCCCCCGGACGGTGGCACTGAATATAACCGGCTAATTTTTGAAAAAAGCCCCTACCTGCTCCAACACGCACGTAATCCTGTAAAGTGGTGGTCATGGTGTGACGAAGCGTTTGAAACAGCACGCGCCGAAGATAAGCCTGTTTTTTTATCCATCGGTTATGCGACATGCCACTGGTGCCATGTAATGGAACATGAATCGTTTGAAGATGCCGAAATTGCCTCAGCGATGAACGCATCGTTTATCTGCGTCAAAGTAGATCGCGAAGAAAGGCCCGACATTGACCATGTCTATATGGCCGTCACGCAAGCCATGACAGGTCATGGCGGATGGCCGATGACGGTACTGATGACATGGGATAAAAAACCTTTTTTTACCGGAACGTACTTTCCCAAACGCAGCCGGCACGGCCGCATCGGCATGAATGATCTGATCAAAGCTATCAACGACGCGTGGCTGCACCGTAAAGACGATGTTTTGACCAATGCCCGTCAAATCGTTGAATCTGTATCAAAAGCCGAAGCAAGCGAGCCTAAGCCCTTACGTACGGTGATCGTGTCGGAAGCGGTGGAGATGTTTAAAAACCAATTTGATCAGCGTTATGCAGGTTTCGGAAATGCGCCCAAATTTCCCACACCACATAACATATCTTTTTTACTACGATATTATCATACCACGCATGATGCGGACGTCCTCCAAATGGTCGTACGAACATTGGACGCTATGCGATGGGGTGGTATTTATGATCATATCGGATTTGGATTTCACCGCTACTCCACCGATGCACGATGGTTTTTACCGCATTTTGAAAAAATGCTCTACGATCAGGCTTTAACGGCTATCGCCTACACCGAAGCCTATCAAGTGACCGGATATGCTCGATTTAAAGAAACAGCACAGAATATTTTGGAGTATGTACTACGCGACATGGAAGCGCCGGACGGCGGATTTTATTCGGCCGAAGATGCCGACAGCGAGGGTGAAGAGGGAAAATTTTATTTATGGACGTTCAGTGAAATCGAGACCATACTTGGAACTAAAGACGCTGAATTATTTGCAAAGGTATATAACCTGGATCGAGATGGTAATTATTATGATGAAGCCACACGCGAGCCCAATGGGTCGAACATCATATTTTTGACCAAAGAATGGTCAGAGATCTCGACCGAAACCGGAATTACTGAACATGCATTGCGTGAACAACTAAACCTAATGCGAAAAAAACTGCTTGAAGTACGCTCACGTCGCACGCGGCCTTTAAAAGACGATAAGATTCTTACGGATTGGAATGGCTTGATGGTTGCCGCATTATGCAAGGCCGCTCAGGTTTTTGACGACGCAACCTATGTACATGCCGCGATGCGTGCCGAACATTTTATCCGCACGCGTATGATGACGAAGGATGGTCACCTGTATAAACGTCATCGTCTGGGTGAATCCGGATTACCGGCTCATTTGGACGACTACGCGTTTTGGATATGGGGATTGATTGAACTTGTGGAAACTACGGGCGAAGTACAATTTCTAAAAGAAGCGCGACGATTAACAACTATCGTGATTGATGAATTTGAAGATCGCGACAACGGCGGATTTTATTTTACCTCGCAATACGGTGAATCCTTGATCCGCCGTGCTAAAGAACTATACGACGGCGCAATACCTTCCGGTAACTCCGTAATGCTATCCAATCTGTACCGTATGAGCCGCTTGCTGCACGAACCGGCTTTAGCCGAAAAAGCAGAACGTATCGGTTTATCATTCGCCGATACCATTCATCGCATGCCTATGGCGTATGCACAATTTTTGAGCGGATGGGATCGACTGCACCAAGCGCCGATGGAGATCATTATCACGGGAACAAAAGGCAACGCTATATTTCAGGCTATGTCAACTTTGGCACATCACACATACCATGCGAACAAAACTTTAATCATCAAATCATCGGATGCGTGGGATGATTTGTCACCTCAGTATAAAAATTATCCGAACAATTCAGATAATGCTAAAGCCTATGTATGCCGCGATTTTCATTGTGAGGCACCGACAGCGACGGCAGAAGAATTTAGGAATCTATTAAATATGCATTAACTCAAGCACGTCAAAACACGAATTAATCAAAAAAGATACACGCTATTTCTTGTTGATAGATTCAAATTATATCTCCAAATCATGTACATGAGCATGTATATAGTATAATAATTACAACGCTTCCCCACCAACCATACACACTGCGCTTTCAACAAGCGATTTTAATTTATCATTGAGCAAATGCTGTTATAGCAATTATTATCAATAATTATGAATCAACTTTTTACGCCAAATCGGCTACACATATTGACGTTGAAAGCGAAGCAATACTATCAACTTTTATTTACTTAATACATCAGTCGGTAATTTAACTCTATTAATTACGACATTAAGTTTATCGGCACCAACGGCCGTGCCTTTCGGAATTGCACCACCTATCAAATCAAAGACATTATCACGTCGTACGATCGAATAACCTAGGCTGTAGGTACTGTCATTATACGTGTTCATATCCATTTCTGAACCATCTTCTATCTTTACGATTACTGAAAAAGCCTGTGTCATTCGAACTCTTGTATCAATGAATCCGCCTATCAACGCTGCGTTATCATTAATCGCAACTATACAACTACTTTCATTATTTTTGCTTGTGTAATAATTCTGCGCCCAACTCACATCTCCGATAGCATTGGTCTTAACAGCGAACGTTGACGTCGAGCCCACCACAGTACTAACACGAGCTCGCCCGGCAAAAATAAAACCGCCATCCGGTAATACGATCACGCTTCGTGCCTCAGATACAGATCCGGCCGCATAAACTCTACTCCACACTTCTTCTCCATCTGAAGTTATCTGAGTAAGTGATGCCTGATAAGGTGTTTGACCGTCAGAGCGGTTTCCGGCTATTATGTATCCTCCATTGGCCAACGCTTGTATATCACGCCCCGCATCCGCATAAACCTGACCTATCGTCCGTTGCCAAATCAGGCTTCCGTCTTGGCCTATTTTAACTAAAAACATATCTCCTCCTCCCGCTCCAAAACTTAACGTTGTTCCGAGCGCCATGATCGCACCATCCTCCGCCTGCGCCAGCGCCCGACCCTCGTCCGTATTCCGCCCCCCAAATGTTCTTGACCACAACACTTCACCTCTTTCATTCATCTTCACTACCAACATGTCCGTATTAAAAGCCGAATATTCCACGCTCCCAATGGCTACTATAGATCGATCTTTCAATTCCATCACGTCATAACATTTATCAATCGTATGTCCACCAATAGTTTTTGCCCACAGCCTACGATTATCTTTATCAAACTTCATAAATAGCATCTCTTGATTGTCTCGGATACTCGTTGTCGTTCCGCCGATAACCATGCCTCCGTCAAAAGTTGCAGTAGAGGATACGGCATATTCGTCTTTACCAAAATCAATCATTGTCTCTTTTTGGATTGTCTTTACTTCCTCACAGGACAATATGATCGTTATAATCATTCCTATTATTATATGATTCTTCATTGTCGTTCTCCTTACTTCGTGCGTGGTAAACTAAACTCCATGCTAATTCCAAGCGAAAAGAATCTAGGAAAATACTCCTGATCTTCGACCGTAAAAGGTGCAAGCGTACCATCGCTTTTTACATGGCGTTTCCATGCGCGCTGTCGAACATTTTTATGATCCGTAATGTTGATTATACTCCCATACGCAACGAAATTCATCTGCCCTGTCACCCATTTTTTGTCAATGCGCAGATCAACCGTGTAAAAAGTCGGAAGACGGCCGCTATTCTTCGTTTGCGTTTGATAATAGACCTTACTGTTTTCCACTGTGCCATCACCTATGATTTTTACATTACTCGGCGTATAAGGATCTCCACTGCGCACTCTAAACATTCCGGAAAAGTTCACCATTTTCCCCAAGTCAATAATATTATTTACTGTTAGCATATGCGTTCGATCGAGGTCACGATACGTCTCAAAATCATTCTCATCTCGTATGTGGCTCGTGCCCAGTGAATAGGCAATGCTTACTAAGTTTTGCGTCTTGTACTTATGCTTGATTAGCAGATCAATTCCGGTTGCAAATCCTGTTCGAGTTTGATACGGCTTATCCACAACCCCTACACCTTCGATGCGATTTGAAAAATCAAATGTAAAATCATCGAATAAAACCGGATAATCTTTATAATACCCGTCTAAGGTCATGCTTGTATTATCATCGTATTGATATAACAAAGATGCAATGTAATGAATACTTTTTTCAGGCTTTTTGTTTGGAAGGTGTTGATTGTCATAGGTTCGTAATTTTTGAAAGTTATCAGGCTGGTAATACCATCCATAAGCAAAACGCAAGGTCATGGCTTCGGTTATATCGTGGCTTAGCGCCGCACGCGGGGAAATTTGAAATCCCGTGCTATAACTTTGCGTAGAACCCCTCACCCCTATAAGAAAGGAGGTCCTATCCGTAAACTTATGTGTGTTTTGAAGATAACCGGCCCCTGTATATCCTGAAAACTTGCTGTCAACAAAAATGATGTCGGTTGATACGACGATAGGCGTAGTTTCTGTCGGGTCTAATCTGAATTCACGGTAATAGTAATCACTCCAGAACTGATTAAACTCACCTCCAAATTCGACGATATTTTTCTTGTTTAGTTTCCAAAAATGATCTTGCTTGGCCGTAATCAAGTGTGTACTACGTGTATCGCGGTTGTCGTCAGTAAAACTGCCATCAAAAGAAAAGGATGCGGCTTTATCCAAATGTTGGTAACCGACAGTTGTCGAAAAGAAACGATCATCATTCGTGTAGTGATACCAATTTAACCATGTGTAATAATTAGTCTTATTGCTTTTAAAAAACTCGTTTCGAATAATTTTAGAGTCTTTTTTATATGATATTTTATCACTTAATACCATATAATTTAGCGATAGTTTGTTTTTGGAGTCTGCTTTGTAGTCTACTTTGGACCAAAAGTCCCATACTATAGCAGGAAAATTATTGTCAATCGCATTCTCAAGAAGAAAAAGGTAACTTCTGCGGCCACTGATGAAAACATTGGTCCGATCATTAATGCGCTGATGAATGGCTGCCGAAGCATTGCTAAAATCTATGGTCGCCTTAATCGAGTCATCCTGAATCTGGTCTACGGTGTTAATAAAAAGAACACCGGACATACGATCACTGTATTTCGGCGCAAAACCTCCGGTTAGAACCTTCATGCTTTTCACAAGATCGGAACTTATAACACTGTAAGGTCCGTCAATTTCTTCAAGATGAAATGGTTCACGAATTTCGAGATTATCAATAATAACCGCCGTCTCATCCGGATTACCGCCTTTGACGTGCGGCTTAGAACTCCACTCACTATTAGAAATACCGGGAACCGTCTGTAATGTACGGTAAACATCTTTACTGAAAACTTGTACAGAATTCATAATTTCCTGTGTTGTTACCGTCGATGATGCCCCTTCATCTATGGACATTTCCGTCACGCCGGGCGTGATCTCCTGCGCTTCGAAAACGATCGCTTGCTCCTCCATCTTAATGGGAAAGTTAATATCCTTGAAAAGCTGCACTTTGCGCGTCACACGCTTATAGCCTACACGCGTGAGTACAAGTGTGTAATAGCCTTTCTTAAGATCTTTGATTGCAAAATAACCGGCTGTGTCTGTGAGAGTGCCTTTTTGAATTTCCTGAACGTACACATTGACCGATGGCATAGGACGCCCCGTGTAGAGATCTTTGACTGTTCCATCCAATGAAAATGTCACTTGTGCTGAAAGAGAAAAAATACCCACAAGCAGAAACAACCCCGAAAGACTTAAACGATAGATCATGCGTACCTCCGTTGTTATGACATTATATCTTAAGCTTAAACTTGTAATACACCAAAATTAGGGGGCGGTACATTGGGATTATTGCTGGCCGCATCTAAACATCGAATCAACGTGTCACGTGTCTCTGTAGGTTCGATGATCGCATCAACCCAGAGACGTGCCGCCGCATAACGCGGATTGCCCTGTTTTTCATAATTGGAACGAATTTCTTCGTAAAGCTTTTTCTTCTCTTCTTCGCTGACTTGTTTACCGGCCAATCGGATTTCTGTAATCGTTGATGCGGCTTGTGCTCCGCCCATCACGGAAATATTCGCTGTAGGCCATGTAAAAATAAACCGCGGATCGTATGCTTTTCCGCACATGGCATAGTTCCCTGCACCATAACTTCCGCCGATCACGATCGTAATTTTTGGCACTACGGAGTTGGCTACGGCATTTACAAGCTTCGCGCCGTCTTTGGCAATGCCCGCATATTCCGCATCGCGGCCTACCATAAAACCATTTACATCATGCATAAAAATCAGCGGTATGCCGTCCTGATTACAATTCATCACAAATCGCGCCGCTTTGTCCGCCGCTTCATTGTACATCACGCCGCCCATTTGCATTTCGCCTTTGACCGTGCGTTGGACCAGTTTTTGATTGGCCACAAATCCGACCGCATAACCGCCGACGCGTGCCGTCCCGCAGACAACGGTTTTGCCGTAAGTCGCTTTGTATTCGTTGAAATCCGATCCGTCAATCAGACGTGCAATGATTTCACGCACATCATATTGACCTAGACCTTCGGGTAAAATACCTGCGATTTCATCCATCGCCCATTGGGGTGCAACGGCAGCGATTTTGTTGAAATTGGCTTTGGGGCGCTCGGCTATTTTGCTCAAGATATCCCGAATTCGGTCCAATGCGGCGTCATCATTGGGCTCATGATAATCCGCCGTACCGCTGATCGCGTTGTGCGTGGTCGCTCCGCCTAAAGTTTCCGCATCGATCACCTGCCCGATGGCCGCTTTGACTAGCGCAGGCCCGGCGAGAAACAAGCTCGCACCCTGCACCATGATAAATTTGTCGCACATTACGGGCAGGTAGGCGCCGCCTGCGACGCACGGCCCCATCACGGCCGCTACTTGCGTAATGCCCATCGCACTCATGCGGGCGTTGTTATAAAAAATGCGACCAAAGTGATTTTCATCGGGAAAAACCTGATCCTGAAGCGGAAGGAATACACCGGCGGAATCCACGAGATACACGATCGGCAGAAAATTTTTCATCGCAATTTCCTGCGCGCGTAATGTTTTTTTGACCGTCATTTCAAAATGCGCTCCGGCTTTGACTGTCGCATCATGTGCAACGATGACAGTTTCTTTGCCGTGAATCAAACCTATGCCTGACACACAACCCGCCGACGGGCAACCGCCAAAATCAGTATACATTTCGTAAGCCGCAAAAAGCCCCAGTTCCATGAAATGGGCATTTGGATCCAAAAGTTTAACAATACGCTCACGGGCCGTGAGCCGTCCTTTTTCATGCTGTTTATCAATATTTTTTTGACCGCCGCCGCGTTTGATCGCCTCGCCATCTTGACGAAGGGCATTCAGCAAACGTTCCATAAAGCTACGATTCTTCTGATACTTTTCCGGGTTCCACTGACCGGCCGGTGATCCTATCACGGGCATACTGCACTCCTTATACACACAGGCTGATGATTTATTTCGTTGCTTCCAAAAGTTTAGCCACACTTTGCATCCAGATGTCGGTGTTCCCACCTGACTCGTAGATCATATATTTTCCGTCATGCGTCCATCGACCGCGACGTTCTTGATGGTTATTGTCTTTGGACAAAGTACGCGACGTTTTTTCTCCTTCGTCGGTTTTATAAAGCCAAATATCCGCATCGTCATACCACGTACGCGTGATGGCAAGCCATTGGCCGTCGGGTGACCAACTCGGTTCCCGATCGGAGCCGTAGGGCGTTTTATCGCGCGTCACAGGTGAAGGCATTCCTCCGGAAACAGGCACGCGCCAAATGCTCCAGCGACCGGCCCAATCGGCGTCAAAATAAATATACGCGCCATCGTTTGAAAAAACGGGGTTCGCTTCGGTTCGCATATCTATGGTCAACTGTTTCTCTTTTTTGGTCGCGGTATCGTACACCCAAATATCGGGACTGCCGCCTTTTAGGGAAACATATGTGATCGCTTTGCCGTCTATAGCATAATGCGCTGCATAGCGGTGTACGCTGTCTTGAAATAAAGCGTAGGCTGATTTTCCGGCCGCATACTCCTCGATCAGATTGGCTTGCGTGATGGGCATTTCATACAGCGTGGATAACCCGCCGCGAACCACGGAAACCACCGCGGCCCTGCCGTCATTTCGTAAGTCGCATTCGGTCACATCGGCATCCGGCCAATAGGCGATGCGAATTGCTTTATTGGCGCTCAGATTACGCGCATACAGCGCGTAGCGGCCTTCCGCATTGCTCACATATAACAGTGTTTTGCCATCCGCCAACATGACCGGAGAACGATCATCGCCATTGGTCTCGATCAGCATTTGTTCCATTTGTGTTTTGACTTCGATACGGCGAATATCATACGAGGTCTCTGCCTGATAGGCCATCGCATGCCCGTCTGGCGTCCACGCCGGAAAATCCAAATGTTTGGATTCGCCGCTGATCAGCACCGGATTGAACGTATCGGCACGTGTAAAAAAAATCTGCGCATAGCCGTTGGTATCGGAAGAAAAGAACAAATGCTTGCCATCCGGAGAAAGCGCTGCATGACGCACATCACGATATCCGTCACTCCATCGTGCGACGGACCCTGTCGCGGGATCCAAACGCATTAAAACCCACGATGCTTCGTTTTTTTCACCAAACACAATTTTGTCTTTAGCGACAGTAATTTTTTCCAATGGCCCGCGGCTGCGATAAATAACTTCTGATTTGGAAAAATTACGGGCTTCGGTTCGATGGATGGCATATCCGCCGTCGACCGCCGATTTGCTTATGGCTATATACCAAATATACATGCCATCGGGCGAATACACCGGAAAAATTTCGTCAACCGAATCCGTTTTGGTAACCTGAATCAATTCATCATTGGGAGAGACAATCCACAAGTCGTTTTGTCCGTTGAGACGTGACGTGAAAATGATGCGCTCTCCGTCAGGTGCAAACGACGGATGCTCATCAACACCTTCATTGACGGTTACGGGGATCGTAATACGTTCGCCCAAATCGTAAAGCCAGATGTGCCGATCGCCGGTTTGCGTAGTGACAAATGCCATCACATCGCCGTTCGGTGAAAATGCCGGCTGACCTTCATAACACGATAAGGTCGTAATTTGTTCCTGATTAAAGGGATTGCAACCGGCTGACACGACGACCAGTGCGACAAGAATAAAACTTTTGGGCATGTGGGACGTTACGATTTCAAATGAAAATATTGCTGACGCAACATACACAAAACGATAGAAAAGCTCTACAGTTATTTTTTGAAAAAAAGCCCTTTAGGCGATACGCAACGAAGCTTTAGGAGATAGACCCAAATTATCGGTACGCCCCATACGATAATGCATCAGACCCGTGATACCGATCATCGCGGCGTTATCCGTACAATACTGGCGGGCGGGCATGAATAGTTGTACTCCGTCCTGTGCACATACTTCCGTAAGCCTGGCACGTAAGCGGCTATTGGCCGCAACACCGCCTGATAATACGCATTGACGGATGCTCGTCGTTTTTAAGGCGGCACGTGTTTTTCCGACTAAAACATCCACTGCGGCTTCCTGAAAACTTGCGCACGCATCCGCCAGCAAATTTTGCGCAAGCGGTTGATTTTGCTTTTGCACAAAATGGAGAACCGAGGTTTTTAAGCCGCTGAAACTAAAATTCAAATCGCCGGACTGGAGCATCGGTCTGGGAAAGGCGATCTCTTTAGGATTGCCTTGCGATGCAAGACGATCTATAACCGGCCCGGCCATCAAAGCGCCTTCTACCGGTGTTAAACCTAGCAATCGCGCAGTTTTATCAAAACACTCACCGGCCGCGTCGTCCACGGTTTCACCCAAAATACGGTATTGACCCGGATTTTGTGCTTCCACCAATAACGTATGCCCTCCGGACACGATCAGTGCGATGAAGGGAAAAACCGGTTTGTCTTTTTCCAAAAAACTGGCCAATACATGCGCTTCGATATGATTGACTCCGACGAGCGGTTTTTGTAAACCAAAGGCTATCGCTTTAGCAAAATTGACACCGACTAAAAGACTGCCGATCAGCCCGGGGCCTTTGGTCACCGCGATCAATCCGATATCATCCGGCGAGATACCGGCTGCCGAAAGTGCGGCCCGGATAACGGGTACAATATTGGCCTGATGTGCGCGGGAAGCCAGTTCCGGGACAATGCCTCCGAAACGAAGTCCGTCAATTTGCGACGATACGATATTGGATAATACCGACGATCCCCGCAAAACCGCCGCCGACGTATCATCGCAGGAAGTTTCGATCGCCAGTGTGATCAGATCATCGTTCGAGGCTATCATCTTCGATACGCACGAGGTTAAATCGCGACGGTGTGACTTGCGTCCAGGTAAGATCCGCAGGAACGCGGATGTCCAGACGCGGTTGGACGGAATTGTATTCTTTTTGATAATCAATTTCTCCGACGACGCTCTCTTTAGGCAACGTGGAAAGATAGTCCACCCCGCCGCGTACACGTACGGAAAAAGTGGACGGTTGTACCGCTACCGTCGTAAAAGGCGGCACATTGATCAATCGCACGGGCAAGTTTTCCAGAACGATTTCGCCTAAAGGCTGTACATCCAGAAAAATTGAAGTTGTGGATTGAAGTACGTTGATGCGTTTATCCGGATGCGCTGTGAGTCGCAGCTCCGTGCGCACATCGCTATTGAGATTTTCCCAGCGGTGCGATGCGGTGCCGATAACAACCGCACTGTCACGGTAACTCCAGGGCATTGTCACTGTCACGGAATCCGGCATGAGTTGCATGCCGCCAACTAATATAAAACCGGCTTCGCATGTGATCTGCACATCCGCTACCACCGGAACGCGGCGCGCGATCATGCGGTCCATTCGTACGATGACCGAATCCGGCCATTGTACGGCGATGGCGTGCACCGGCACTTTGGACGGATACACGATTTCGTGGAGATGTTCCGAAAGTATAAAACGGCTTTTGTCTTTGTGCTGTGCCATATCCAAAACAAAACGCGGCGGATTGAGAAAGCGCATACCAAGCAGGGATTTGCCGTCGCCTTCAAAAAGAATATCGACGGCCTCCGGAATATCGGAGACTACGCCGTAACCGTCTTTGATATTGGTCACTTGAAACGGGACGTGGATCTCCATCTGGTACGTCGCGCCGAGGCGCACGTATAACCAAAGAAATATGGCGATGCACAGCGATAGAAAAAAAATGCGATGGCTTTTGAGAAGGCGCATGGCAGTTTATAATACCGAAGCTTCGGGAATGTAGATAGCTTTGTACTCCTGAATCGCAAAACTATCGCTCATACTGGCGATATAGTCCGCGATGTGGCGCGCATAGAGCGGGTTCTTTTTGAACTCGCTGACTTTTTCCTGCACCATTTTTGGCGGGAGCTTGCGCAGATCAAACTTAGCATCGACCTGTTTTTGCGTAAAACGCATCAAAAATTTATCATTCATCTGCAAAGGATTGCTGTAATACGCTTTGAATAACTTACGAATGACTTTTTCGCATTTTTTATTGTAGCGATTGACCAGAAAATTATTACCCATTTCTTTCTGAATAAACGTTTCCAGTTCGTTCTGTTTACGGTTGATATCAAGCGAAAAAATCACGAGCCATTCGTCAAAGTGATCGGTGCGCTGCTTACGTCCGCAGAATTCCTCCACCCGGCGAATGGTGTTTTGAATCACGTCGCTCACCAAAACACGCACCAATCCGCTGATCATAAAATTGATGTATTCATCCGGATCTTCTTCATAAAAATGCGCGATACTGCATGAACGATCCACATCCTGCACGAGTTTTAATTCGCGCACATCTTTGAGACGGATATAGTTGGCACGCAATGCATCTTCGAGATCAAATGTGCGCTGCGCGATTTCGTCAGCTATCGCGGCGACCTGCCCTTCCAGCGTCAGCGAAACAAATTGATCACAATGCAGTTTGTCCGTATCAATATCAGGATAACGGTATCGTTCGGAGCGAATACTGGTATGCTTGAGAATGCCTTCGCGTACGAAAGAAGTCAGATTAAGCCCTTCGTATTCGTATTTTTTTTCCAGAATATCCGCCACGCGCAAACTTTGATAGTTGTGCTTAAATCCGCCGAAATCGTCGCCCGGAAGTGTACCTTCGGCGGTATCTTCGCCGTTGAGCAGCGCATCCAAAATCGCTTCGCCGGTATGCCCGAACGGCGGATGGCCGAGATCGTGGCCGAGCGCAATGGCTTCAGTAAGATCTTCGTTGAGACCCATTGATTTAGCGATGGTTTTGGAAACTTGTACGACTTCTACGGTATGCGTCAGACGGCTGCGGTTTCGTTCGCTGTCGTGCTCGACCAAAATTTGGCGTTTGTCGGACAGGTTACGAAACGAATTGGAATAAATGATACGATCGCGGTCGCGCTGAAACGCCGTGCGGTGCACGTCTTCCATTTCACCATGCTGGCGCGTTTTATGCGCATCTTTGCTTTTACAGGCGTACGGCGCGAGAAACTGTTCTTCACAATCTTCGACGAACTGGCGTCCGCGCTCAAAAAAAACTTTTTGCGGGTGGAGTGTTTCCTGAACCATAGTTAATACTTTCGATCAAAAAAGAAGTCCCGACGCTTAGCATCGGGACCCGAGACAACATTAACCCAGATATGAACGCAGCGACTTACTGCGGGATTTGTGGCGCAGGCGATTGATGGCTTTTTCCTTGATCTGCCGCACGCGTTCGCGGGTCAGTTTAAATTCTTCCCCGATCTCTTCGAGGGTTAGCGAACGCTCGATACCGAGGCCGAAATACAATTTGATAATTTTGGATTCGCGCTCACTCAGCGAAGCCAGCGTGTTTTCGATATCACGGCGCAGCGATTCCTGCATAAGTGTTTCGTCCGGAAGCGGATTGACTTTATCCGGCACGGTATCCATCAGTACGCTTTTTTCGTCTTCCTGCAGCGGCGCATCCAAGGACAAGTGGCGCTTGGAAATACGCAACGCATCGGATACGTCATAATCTTTGATTTCGAGTTCGTGTGCGATTTCTTCCGTACTCGGTTCACGCTCAAATTCCTGCTCGAGTTCGTTATACGCTTTACCGATTTTATTGAGCATGCCGACACGGTTGAGCGGAAGACGCACGATACGTGAGTGCTCAGCAATAGCCTGCAAAATAGACTGACGAATCCACCACACGGCGTACGAAATAAATTTGAACCCGCGCGTTTCGTCGAAACGTTCCGCTGCTTTCATAAGGCCGAGATTACCTTCATTGATCAGATCGCTCAAAGGCAAACCTTGATTCTGATAATCCTTGGCCACACTCACCACGAAACGCAAATTGGCTTCTACCAATTTTTTGAGCGCTTCTTTTTCTCCCTTTTTGATCCGCTTGGCAAGTTCGATTTCTTCATGCGGCTTTAAAAGTTGTACTTTGTTTATCTCTTCCAGATAACGCTCGATAGACTGATCTTCACGGCTGTTAATGCGCATTTTAATGCGGGCCATTATACATTCTCTTTCGTGTTAAGTTTATATTTTACAAATACTTTAATTCTTGGTTGCTTTCATTAAACGCCCGAAAGTTCCACTTAGTTCCATTTTTTTTGAAAATTTGAAAATAAATAATGTTACGCTTTCCGGATAACGAAACACAGTGAACTTTATTAACTGATATGAGTTAAAAAACAGGCGAAAGGTTTGATCTGAATGAAGGATCGGGAGAATTGAAATATTATATTATTAAACCGTAAAATGATGCGTTTTCTGATAGCCTAACCGTGCTAAGGTATTTGACCGAAAAATGAACTTTAGTTCTTAAATTAGTTATACTCGTTTTTTCAATTTCGTTCAAATTATGTTCTATTCATACCATCGTTTTAACCTCGACGGCGAAACGCCAAAACAATACAACGTCTGCATGAAAAGATTTTTACAACTGCGCCTAAAAAAACCTTCCGCCGTAAAGCGACGCGCTGACGTCACCACATAAGCCGGCAGCATTTCAAAATCTCCGGCTTTTTTTAATCGCCGGACAAAATCCAAATCCTCCATGATCGGAAAATCCTCGCGGTATCCACCCAATGCCCGAAATACATCGGCTTTCACAAATACGGCCTGATCGCCAAACGGTGTTTTGAATAAACGGCTCCGCTGCTTTGAATACCACGCCAAATAATTGTATTTCCACCCCGGATGATCCATTTGCAAATAAAATGCACCACCAATTAATTGTCGCTTTTCTTCGATGGTTTTACGTAATACCTCCCAACTGCTTTGAGATAAAGAAGTATCCGCATGTAAAAAAACATACCATACCCCTGAAGCCAAACGGGCTCCGGCATTCATCTGTAGGGCACGCCCTTTACCGGATTGTACCCAATCTAAGTGGTTATTCCGTATGGCGGCATCACGAACGTATTCCGCCGTGCCATCGGTACTACCGCCGTCAGCAAGGATGATTTGTGCATCCGTCAATGCACTGCATTCTTCGATCCGAATAGGGATGTTTTGGATTTCGTTATACGTAGGAATGATAATAGAAATCAAATAGCCGTACCTTGCCGCCGGATGCGGCCACTTATTCGTTGAGTGACCAGTCGTAATCGAGATATTCTACACGATAAGACGCCACGCGATCCGTATCGTTTATACCCATATACCGCAAAAGATACCTGACCATATCCCCAGTACTTTTGCCGAAATCCGTTCCGTACCATTTGAAAATGGACGACAAGTATAAGACCTTGGCTTGATGATCTACCCTGTTACGTACCGGGTCGTTCATAAATTGACGAGCGGCTTCGTTCAACTGTTCATCCAATTTTTCGGCACGATACGGTTCATTGCGCAGAACCGGACAACTTTTAGCTGCACATACCAGGGCAAAGTGAATGCGCGGATCATTCATCGGTCGCAAGATTTTATGTTCGACATCATTCAGAGAATATTTCTTTCCGCCTACATGGACATACGGTTTATCCCAAACACTCGTACCGAATAATCCGGTGTCAATATCGCGAATACTTTTGACGGGATAATGCTCGCGCACCACGCTCAGGGTATAGGCATTATATACGTTGATCCAAAATGCTTTCCTGGCGTTCAAATTTTGAATGGTATCGGGATTCACTTCCGTCAGGCTGAAAAGATAATTGGAAAATCGACGATCCAAGCGTAATCGTGCATAATCCACTTTTCCGGAGTGAACATGTTGCGATAAAACGGTGACGTATAATTCACTGTCATTGTACTGCGCGAAAACGACGGATGAAAAAAGCCAGCTAGCTATACAAAAAATTTTAATCATATTATACGCCAAACTGCCGAAGATGATGATCGGTGTGTTTATAAATCATTTTGCCCCACTCCTCCGCGGTCAGATAACCGAAAAAGCCGTGTTCGAAATAGGTGATCGCTTCCGGACCACGACTGACTTTTTGAAAGTTATCAATAAAATTCTTTTTTTCTGTTTCAAAAATACGTTCATCCGTGATCAAAAATTCTGCCGCGGTAGGTGAATTTTTTTGAAACGGTTTATCGTTTGTCGCAAGCGATTTAAAAAAACGGCCGATAAATCTGACCCACGTCTTTTGGATCGTAAAGTCGCCGGTGGGAACACGAAAACTGATGCCGCAATGTGCCAGCATTTGCGCCGCATTCATTTTACCCCATTGGGCCTGTGTCGCGGGCGAGAGCTTATTTACACGATCAATGATTTCCTGACGCGCTGCAGGATCAAATACTGATTTCATATTTTTCCTTAAGTTTGGTATAAAAAACTACGTGCTTTTTTTTATGAAAATTATTTAGACGACGTCCTTCACATCGCACGAAGAAATGAAGCGATGTTATCTATTAATTATCATTTTGGCAATTATTTTTCATAATAGGCAACGGGCGAGTTTTTTTAATTTTTTTAATTTTTACTTTGAAAAATTCCTTTTTTTACGAGATAATATAGGGTCATTTAACTTACTCTCACTAACTAAACAACGGAAGTACCACCATGGCAACAAAGAAGCCTGCCAAGAAAAAACCAGCTAAAAAAGCTGCGAAGAA
Organism: bacterium; assembly: GCA_013360215.1. Classification (NCBI taxonomy): domain Bacteria; species bacterium. The sequence continues at coordinate 20,956 of JABWCP010000026.1, forward strand.
GACCGTAAAAAAAGCTGCTAAACCGAAGAAAGCAGCCAAACCGGCGAAGAAAAAAACAGCCCGTAAACCCAATGCGGCGTTTATGGCTAAACTCACGCCCAGCGCGACTTTAGCAGCTGTTATCGGCGATCAAGCCCGTCCCCGTACGGAAATGATCAAAAAGATCTGGGACTACATCAAGAAGAATGGTCTCCAGGACAAAACGAACAAACGCATGATCAATGCAGACGACAAACTCCGCGCCCTTTTCGGCGGCAAGAGCCAAGTCTCCATGTTTGATCTCGCCAAGCTCGTTTCCAAAAACGTTGCTTAATCGCGATTTGCAACCGATAAAAAAACCCGCTCACGAAGCGGGTTTTTTGTTTTGTATGCGAAACGTATCTATGATGATTACTTCATTCCTATCGGAAAATCCTGCCCCCAAATAAAAATCGTCGGATACTGTTCTTCTCCCTTATATTTTTTTGTGATCTCCGGGATTTTATCATCCACATACGCTTTGATACTTGAGACGGTCAATTGACCGTTGGGTAAACCGGCTTGACCGCCCAGCGCATCAATCAAAACATACGTAAAAGCGCCGTGTTTGAGTGCGGCTAACTCCGTGGCAAATTGTTCCTTCGTCGTGGATGCGTAGATCACCGACCCCGAAGCCCGACTCAGTTTGGCTAAGGCATTTTCCTCTGCCGCACCGCGCACGGCAAACTGCTGAGCAAACGCGCCTGAATTGCAGGCATCCACGAACATGACTTGTTTGGTCGCTTTGATATCAGACAAAATTTTACGCATTTCGGTCCCGGAAATACCTTCCTGCGCACACTTCATCGGATCCGACATTTGTGTAACTTCACTGAGGATATAAAAAAATTCATTCCGCGATGGACCGTTTTCTTCGATATCCATGGCCATGCCATGACCTGCATAAAAAATAATCAACACATCTTCCGGTTTCGCCGCGGCTTGTATGGATGCCAATGCTGCCAAAACGCCGGCCCGGTTGGCTTCTCGATCAAGTAAAAGTGTGGTATGTATATTGGAAAATATTTTCTTCGCTTTGGGCGTAATCGCATCGACAAAACCTTGCGCGTCGCCGACACAGTAATTTAGGTTATACTTGGCATTACGATACTGATTGATACCGACAGCCAAAATATGCATATCCGGTTTTGATAAGATCGGCTTACGGTATGTAAGAAGCGCTATGACGGGATTGGACTCCGATTTATCATCCGACATTCCGATAGCCGACAGTTTATTTTCGCCTTCCGACAAAGTGACGGAAAATTCATGTTCTATTTTTTTATCACGTGAGGTTGTTTTAAATCCTCGAATATTTTCTCCGACCGCCTTGCCATTATTAAACAAGCGCACACCCCAAACCCCGCCGCCGGCGTCTTCGGCGATAATTTTTATTCGGATGACCCCGTTGCTGATATGTGCCGTTTTTTCGTTTTCGGAAACCAGTGGTACATACTGACCGTTATGACCTAATGCCAGTAGTTTAAGCGTCGGCGGTATTTTAACGCCTTGAAGCAGGCCGTCCGAGCTACCCATGGTTTCAATAGCGCGACCCGCTAACTTAGCCTGTATAATATCCGGCCGAAAATAGGTTTCAAAAAAATTATCAATCGTGTACACCTGATCGCCGGCCGAAATATTGATATTACGGGCGCCTGCACCGCCGGCATCAAAGTACCCTTCGCGTGTCATGGTGACCCAATCCGCATCACCGAGCGAAATGAATGAAACATACTCCGCCCCGGATTCGACGTCCCACATGCGAACACTGCCATCCGCGCCTGCCGTAAATGCGCTTTTGCTGTCCGGAGAAAAACATACTAATCCTATCGTGCCGGTATGTCCTTTTAATGTGCGCCATTCCGTTCCGTTATCATTACGCCAAATCTTGATTGTTCCGTCCGCACTTCCGGACACAGTCCACCTTCCGTCGGGTGAAAGACCTGCCGCCGTAATTCCCTCATACGGTTTCATGAAAGCCAGCGGGATCAATGTATTAAAACTGCGAATCAGTTTTCCCGACTGACTGTCCCATAGTTTCAAGGTATTATCTTCATGACCCGAAAGAATCATTTTTCCATCGAAGCTAACGGAGACGCACCGCGGTGTTCCCGCTTCACTGTGCAACTCAAAAACCAATTGCCCGCTTGGTATATCCCACACGGTCAATAATCCGTCGAACGGCGCATAAGGCGTTTTCCAAAACCCGATGACCACCCGCCGCGAATTCGGAATAAACGTTATGTCGCTCCAAGTGATGTGCGGCGATCGCCATGTACTCAACATCACACCGTCGCGGGTCTGGTAAGCCGCAAATTCATTTTCATTGGCCGAAATAGCTATTTCGCCATCATCGGACAATGCCGCAAACGGGACTTCTGTTTTGAAGGTGCGCAAGGGTTGTTTGGCCGTGATGTCCCACAGGGATGCCACGGATGCGTGATCCACTAACAAAGCAAACTTCCCATTGTTTGAAATCGCAACACTTTGCACGTCACTGACTGTCGAAAGAAAGGCCGCCGCAGGTTTTCCGGAGCGGACATCAAAAAAGCGGAGTCTGTTTTCGGAATTTGCTAGGATGAGCGATCCACCGTCCGGGGTTGTGCGTACGTCATTTATTCGACCTTGCACGACACCCTGATAACGCAGGATAGGTTCCGTCGTATCATTATTCCACATATGAATACGCCGACCGTCTATACCAAAAATCGTAGACCCGTCCTTCATAAATGCACAGGCCTTGATACTGACGACCCCATTCTCAGCTTTCATTTCATCGACCTTGCGATACGAATCCGCTTGCAGTTGGCGCAATGGTTCGCCGGTCTTTCTATCCCATACATAATACCCTGATAATTTATGAGCGGATAGAATTTTCTTTTCATCCGGAGAGAAAAAAATCGAAATGGCTTCATCCATTTCATCACTGGCAAACATAGCCGGCTCGGTTTCATAACCGAATGTGCGCACACTTAGCCCCGCCGTGATGTCCCAAAGTTTGATTGTATTGTTCCTTTCGCCCGTTACGACATAACGCGTATCGCGCGTAATGGCGGCCGTCATGGCGTTTGATGAATCCAACTTCCGGATGGTTTGTCCGCTCAATAAGTCCCATATGTGCAATCGCTCTGCCGTGGTGGCGATCACCCCATCGGGTCGGTCATAGAGACGGGAGATGGCTTTTTTACCGTCATCCGATATACATAGGAGGGATCCGACATTTTGAAAGCGACGTTCTTCTTTTCCTGTTTGTAGACTGTATTCGATGACCGCATCCTCCGATGACGATACCAAAATCGAATTCCATGCGGGCCGCACCAGCATGGCGGTCATTTCGTAATTCAACCGTATTTTCAATTTTCGAACACCCGAAACACTCTCCCAGATCATGACACTCGAATCTTTCGACGATGCCGAAACAATGGTTTTCCCGTCCGGAGAAATGGCCACATGCGTCACGGGCGCGGTGTGTCCTCGAAACGTTCGCACCTCCTTGGCGGACGCGATTTCCCAAAGTTTGACGGTAGCATCGGTACTTCCCGTCACCAAAAAACGATCATCGGATGTTTTGTCAAGCCCGAGTACTTGGCTCGAATGACCGGTTTGAACGAATATGCTGAGAGCGCCGGAAGTTGGAGTCTGTGCCGATAAAAATGAAGCGACGCATATGAAATAAAAACACAAGCGTAACACCAGAGACCACAATGCATTCATTTATCGTCTCCATTCCTGAAGCAACGTCGCGATCAGGCCCGTCCATCCCGTCTGATGGGAAGCGCCCAGCCCGCGCCCGGTATCGCCGTGAAAATATTCGAAGAATAATACATAATCTTTCCAATACGGATCGTTTTGAAACTTCTTAATGTCGCCATAGACAGGACGATGCCCATTGGCGTCGCGTGTAAAAATGCGAATCATCCGCTCCGCGATGTCCTTTGCCAGATCTTTGGGGCGAATCAATTTGCCGTCGCGTGTGGTTCCGAAATCATCGCCGTACGCTTCCGAAAATTTCTGCAAAGCGTTGATCATCAGGTAACTCGTCGGAAACCAGATCGGGCCGCGCCAATTGGAATTCCCGCCTTTGATTTTGCTGGTCGCCTCGGCCGGTTCGTATTCCACTTTTTTCTCACCGAAATAATACGGATGCTCGGCATGGTATTTGGACAAACTGCGCAGTCCTGCCGGTGATAAAAATTCCTCCGGATCGCACATACGCTCCATGATACGCTGCAGCTGATGCGCATCCACGATGGACAAAATGTGACGGCGATTGGAAGCATCCGTTTCGTCAATATACACGCAGCGCTGAACGATGTCCGGGCGATTGCGTACAAACCAATCCAGATTGGAAACAAATTCTTTATTCGCTTCGACATCTTTGGCATTGAGAATGTCTATCGCGTACATGGCGATGAGACCGACCAAAGAGCGCACACGAAATTTTTCGTAACCGCTGTGATTGGGATAGACCAATACATCATAAAAAAATCCGTCCTGTTCGTCCCACAGTTCGATGCCTTGCTCGCCCATGTTTTTCATCGCGGCACCGACGTAGATGTAGTGCTGGACAAATTTTGTGGCAAGACCTTCATAGACTTTATTGTAGCGCGCCAGTTCGAGACAGATGCGCATGAGATTGAGGCAAAACATACCCATCCATCCGGTCGCATCGGACTGCTCCAGCACCGCACCGCCGGGCAGTTTTTCGCTGCGATCCACGACGGTGATATTATCCAGTCCGAGAAATCCGCCTTCAAACACATTATTGCCCGACGCGTCCACTTTATTGATCCACCAGGCAAAGTTCATCAGCAGTTTGTGAAAACATTTTTCCAAAAATACCAGATCGGGTTTGCCGGTACGATCGCGATCCATCGTATAGACTTTCCACACGGCCATGGCGTGCACCGGCGGATTGAGATCGGAAAATTCCCATTCGTACGCCGGGATTTGCCCGTTGGGATGCTGAAACTGCTCGAAAAGCATGATCCACAACATTTCTTTGGAGTACTCGATATCCAGATCGGCAAAAGCGATCGTGTGAAACGCCAGATCCCACGCGGCAAACCAAGGATATTCCCATTTGTCGGGCATGGAGATAATGCGCATCGAGTTCAGATGGCGCCAGTGGTGATTGCGTATCGTCCAGCGCGATTCGGAGGGCGGCATCGTAGGATCATCACCCGTCAGCCAGCGATTGACATCGTACAGGTAGATTTGTTTGGTCCACAAAAGGCTCGCATACGCCTGGCGCATGACATTGCGTTCATCGGCGCTGAGTTTGGGCGGGTACACGGTTTCATAAAACTCGTCCGCTTCGTTTTGGGACGTTCTTACTTTTTCGTCAAATTTTTCAAACGGCGCCTGGAGTGTCTCCGGCGTCAACCGCAGACGATATACTTTGCTGCTTTTGGCCGGTATCGTATCCGTGTAGTGAAAGCACGACTTCGTCCCGATATGATCCGGATTGATGCAGTTTTCTTTGTTCACGATATAGCGGTGAAAAGCATCTTTGACATGCGGTTTGGCGCTCGGTACGCCGTAGAGTTTTTCGTGATGGGATTCGTTATCCGTAAAATAAATTTCCGGATTGCCTTCGGCGTAGAGATAGCGTTTGCCGAGTTGATACAGAAAAGGAAGATTTTTAAATGTCTCCATCGTCGTATCGTCGCTGATGACGCTGACGAAGTTTTTTCCTTTCGGACCCGGTACGATGGTCGGTTCGCCCGTACGCGGTTTACTCCAGCCCCAGCGATTGCGAAACCAATAGTTGGGCACGTAGTGAAACGGTGCATCCTGATCGCCGCGGTTATGCACTTCCACGCGAATAAGTATATCCTCCGGCCCGGCTTTGGCGTATTCGATAAAAACATCAAAGTACCGGTCCTCATCAAAAAGACCCGTATCCAAAAGTTCAAATTCTTCCCCTTGTCCCTGACGGCGTTTGTTTTCGTCGATCAGCCACTGATAGGGATATTCCGCCTGCGGGTATTTATAAAGATATTTATTGTATGCGTGCGACGGTACGCTGTCGAGATAAAAATAATATTCTTTCACGTCTTCGCCGTGATTGCCTTCCAGCGGCGTGAGGCCAAACAAACGTTCTTTCAAAATCGGATCTTTGCCGTTCCAAAATGCTGGAGCAAATGTCACGACCTGATAGCGGTCACACCATCCGGCGATGCCGTCTTCGCCCCACCGAAAAGCTTTGCTGCGTGCATGGTCATGAGAAAAGTACGCCCATGCATTGCCGTCTTTGCTATAGTCTTCGCGCACCGAACCCCAGGAGCGTTCCGACACGAAAGGGCCCCATCGGCGCCACGGCGGTACGCCGGGCGTAAATTCTTTCATCCGCTTGTGTTCGGCGGTTTCTTTGGACTCCGCCGTTTTGGCATCGGCTTCATTGGGTGAAGGGTTGACGGTCGGATTGGCGGCAATGGCCTCGCGCAGTTTTTTGGCATCTTCTACGCCGAAAATCATCGTTTTGGGTGTGGCTGAAGACGTTTTTTTTCCTTGCGACTTGGACTTTTCAGAAGGCATGGAACCTCGCAGTGTAAAACTTTATGAGAACGTATAAATACTTAGGTAGACGGAGATTGGTACAGGTAGTTTATCTGACCGGGCGAAGAAATTCAAGAGGAAAACTTCGGAGGGAAATTTGAGTTCAATGCGAAATAGAATTTCGCCTGAGTACACGTGCGGTTCATCTGTTAGCTTGCGATCATGTGGATATTAAAAAAAATGTAAAATATTTCGATGATCGTTACATCGGTTCTATTTTACAAGACATCTCTATATCGTACTTTCTTGGCCGTAAGTACGACAAAACGGTTGGGCAATTCGTTCGATTTTTCAAGAACGGTATGTAAAGCGCTTACAATTTTATCCAGTTCCTCAGATCGGTACCGAAGGAAAATTACGCCTTGAGCTTTGGCTTTATGCGCAAATATCCATTCTCCAAAATCGCTGTCTTCGGTCAGGAGGATGGCCGCAAAATCACGCGCCAGTGCTAAGACCGTTTCGTCGGAAACGCTTGGGTATTTTTCGAGAACGGAAATGACTTCGAAGGATGTGCAGCGTAGAGTTTTGATAAGATTGTAATTAAACGCTTTCGTCGGCCAGTATCCTAATGGACAAGCATTTCCTCCTTGGCTATGACGTCCACCGAATAGGAAAGCGCCGCTAAAACATCTTCCTTTGTTAAATGCGGATACCCTTGCAGTAAGGCTTCCATCGTCATACCATCTGATAATTTACGTAAAACCAATTCCACCGTAATGCGCGTACCTTTAATGATCGGCTTTCCAAGCATGATGGCGGGATCGGTTGTGATGCGTTCGCGATAATCCATAGAATACCTCCGTTTTAATTATAAAACATTCCCGTATGTTTAGCAATACAAACCCATATTTCAGCTAACGCAATATAAACTTTGGATTGCACCATCGCGCTATCAGTGTAGCGAAGAAATTCAAGAGAAAAACTTCGGAGGGAAATTGTGTTCAATGTGAAATAGAATTTTGCCTGAGTACACGTGCGCAGTTCATCGATTGGCTTGCGACCAGGTAAACGTCACGGAACTCTGTGGGTCAACGTGTGTTGTACGAGTCATATCGCTAGCCGGTGAGAGCAAATTAAAAACCAAAAATGATGCAGGGGAGAAGTCTCTCCCCTCGCCTAAGATATAGATAGGCGACGTGGCCACGCTTACGGCGTGGAAATGTCAGCGTCCAGTAAGGGCGTGGTAGATCAGGAAAGCGATGAAAAAATGTCAATCGAAAGCATGAGCCTGCCTCGCGCACCAAACGCGGGGTGTAGCGGCGCTTAGGCGAAAGCACGCGAAAGCGAGATGTCGTTCGGATTCAAGAATGATAAGGCAGCAGGAGATGGTCCAAAGGATCAAGCACACAGAAAAATTCACCGCAATCAGCAACAACGATGCGGAAAACCACTTATAGCCCGTGTAAACCACAAGATAAAACATTTAGAGATAAAGAATTTTAAACACCATAAACAGGAGAATTAAAAACAAGATTATTTGTGTGTAAACGAAAGAATAATTTGCCGTGACGGTTGCGTTCCTTGGCATAATAATCGATATGGCTTTAAATAGTCGATATGTACCACCGAATGCGCCCCAATAGCCGAAAAGCTTCCCATCTGCAAAGTAACAGGTTTTAACTGAATCTCCGCTTTTATAAGTCACTTTGATAAAACAATTCACAGGATCAGTCCCTTGCAAACCTAGATGCAAAGCAATCAAGTTCGATATTTCTATTTTATTTTTTTTCCCAATGAAACTGATTTGACCGTGCTCTATTCTTAATTTCCCTTTATCTCTTTTAAAGGCCTCCTCAAAGTTCATTTTCAATTGCGGGTGGTCTCTATACCAAATTCCTCGATATGTTTTGTTCACATTCTTTCCTTATTTTAGAATTTTCCAACCCCAATCTATCGCAGCACCCAACCCTTCTTTTGTTGCAATCACCCCTGTTCCGAAACTATTGCTAACAAACCTGCCGTTAACCAAACCGAGAGTATTACTTGCAGCTCTGTATTGAGGCCCCGTAGCAAAGCCCGTTCCTCGAACAATTTTATCAGCCGCAAACCCAAATCGAATTGCAGCCCCTGCGCCTGTTGCGGTCTTTACCAGTTGGAGGTTTGCTTTATTCTCTGATCCGCCTAACAACACGGCATCAGTTTGTTCTATGAGTGTAGAGGTCGCGTCTGCTGCCAAACTATAAGCACCGGCTAAGCCCGCAAGTGGCAATGTTGCACCGCCAGTCGGCAAAGCCAATATCAGTGAAGCCGTGCCGACATAAAGAGACATATCGCCAGATTGTTGAACTTTTTCATCAACAGCGCGAACCACTTGCGTCGTTGCCGCACCAACAATTGCAGTAGTTGTTAAAGCTTCATTGACATTTTGTTGAAGCTTTCCAACTTGAGATGTCATTTTAGCTTCAGTTTTATCTTTTTGTTCATCCATTCCGCCGCTGAAGAAAGTTCCTATTGCATCTACAAAAGTATCCCAAAATCCACCGCCATCGGAAGGATCTCCCCAAGTGCCATCGTGATCCATGAAATTCATAGGATCATTTCCTACATATTGATAAGGAGAAAGATATTGGCCAAGTGGATCAATTGAATGCCACCTGCCAAGCTGTGGATCATAATAGCGAGCACCAAAATGGTACCAATTTAGACCGAGATATTCTTCAATCTCTTTACCATTGTAAATGACTTTATTGTCAATTGTAGGTGTTCCAAGACCCTCTATACGAAGGCCAAACGCATAAAAATGAGACTCGTCTTCTACCTCAGCAACGCCATTATTATCATCGTCTATAAACATAACACGAGCGTTACCTAAATGATCACTAAGGGTATACTCGTACCTTACTGAGCCGTTTGACTTGCGTTTTATCCTTCCTACATCTGTAAAGGAGTAATCCAGCGTCCCATTCTTATACACGAATCCTGATACGTAATCCTGTGTGAGGTCGATTGTTCCATTCTTATAAACAGTCTTACGAAGCTTAGCACCCGACACGGTATAAATCCACTCAATCCTATTCTGATGATCGGCCCCGAATTCGACCTTGGTGGGCAGATTGAGATAGTTGTATTCGATACTCGTGATGCCTTTGTTTTTGTCTTGGGTCATATTACCATTGACATCGTAGCTGTATTCAGCCGTTGCCACGGGATTAGCTACATCATAGACCAGATTGGAGCCGTTGTCTGCCATATCATATTTATTATTTCCCGAGATCACAGGGATCGCGTCTCCCACGGACATCAGTTGGTTACCTTTGTACTTGTACGTCAGATTATCCATCGTACCATACCCTGAAGGCTGCCCGCTCGACCAAGCTGTCGCTCCACCGCGAATCAAACTTTGAATATTCCCATTGAGATCATACGTCGCTTGTTCGTTAAACCTTCCCGCATCCTGATTCCACGAGCCGTTGTATTTTTCGTATTCGGCGATGGAGAGCTGATTGATCTGATCGTATGTGTAGCCATAGGCATGGCGTACTGTGGTAGATGAGGCCCATATTTGCTGGCTGATATTACCGTTATATTGCGCCGTGCCCGCGATAGCCGCATCCGTTGATTCGTATTTGAGTTCCATACCGAAAAGATCTGTCCCTAGATTAGCCGGGTCGTTTATTTTTGTCATCCAGCCGCGGATGTTGTACTTGTAATACCCCTTTAAGACAGCACCAGTTATGTTTTCAAAACAAATCTATTTCGGCTTGCGATAAAATCGATACATCAGCCAATCTGTAAATATAGATCCTCTTGAATAATAGTGTGATCCAATCGATCTCTTATTAAACGAAAGATAGAAGATGTTGCTTTCCGGACCTATATATAAACTTACTGTATCCTGATGTAGTGTGAAATCAATTTTGAGTTTCATAAAATAATGGGTTGGGCCCTTGAACACACCGTCTTCATAGTTATTCAAATCATGGACTTGTTGCCTAATCTGCTCCATGTCAAGAGTAGATAAATCAAATATCGAATCCGTTACGCAATTCTCATACTGTTCAGGAAGCACCCAATGGCTAAATTTTTTTACGCAACTATCCATATCAAAGAAATAAATTACAGCATTTTCACTGCTGTCAATTATGGCTAGTATTTTTTCAGTAAAGAATCTGGCATATACACTATCTCTATCATAAAGATAGTTTCGTTGCTGTTGTTGAATTGGACTCAATTTTACTTTTTCACTAACACACGAATTTAGTGTCAAAATACTTGCTACTATAAGAAAAAGATACATTGCCATCACTTTCCTCTCTTAACAGTAATTTGTTCTAATGTTTTCTTCTGGTTTAGAGGAGTAAGAACAGGTTTTCCATCCTTTGTGTCTCCAACCCAAATATAATCATCGTATCCTGTAACAGATACGTTTTTACTGCCTTGGAAAAGATTGGCAAATACCAGACCTACTGCGCCAGCAGAATTACAGCCTACTAATTCCACAGAAACATCTTTGCTAAAAGATACACCTCCATCCGAAAGCGTCTTAAAAATTTCGGTCCCCGACATTTGTTCCGTTATATCCTTCGTACCACTACTATTTTTTGTGGCATTGAATCCAAAATGATCTCCAAGAATACCCTCTCCTGCATGAGACACTAATATCACTTTTGTAACTTGTTGAACATTGCCAATCTCTTTAGGGATACTTGAAACTTCTGATGCTTTATTAACATTTACTATTTTAATATTATCTTTTTGATATCCTGCAGCCTCCAGCTCCCTTGCTCTGGCTTCTGCATAAGCCTGAAAACCTTCCCAAGCCTCGTGCCCATTTTTGTCTTTTAAACCAGACTCATCCCCACCAACTATGATCAGAGCTACACCATTGTTTCCTCCTTCACTTTCTGTGCCGTCGGGATCGACCAAATTCACCGGATCATTGCCGACATAGGCATAAGGTGAAATAAATTCACCAGCTGGGTCAATCGCGTGCCATCTTCCGAGTTGCGGATCATAATATCGAGCCTGATAATCGTACCAACCAAGCCCAAGATCATTCTCAAGTTCTTTTCCGTTGTACGTGAATTTATTATCCGGATTGGATGTGGAAAGCCCTTCTATTCGCATACCGAATGCATAGTACGCCGAGTATTCGAGTGTCTCAGCCGAGCCGTTGGCATCATCATCGGTGAATGTCACACGTGCATTACCCAAGTGATCGGCTAGTGTGTATTCGTACCTCAGAATACCGTTGGATTTGCGTTTGATGCGACCAGTCTCTGTAGAAAAGAAATCGAGAATTCCGTTTTTGTACACAAACCGGCTTACATAATTCTGAGTCAGTGTGAGATTCCCGCTTGTATAAACACGTTTTTCAAGTTTAACGCCCGATACCGTGTACGTCCATTCAATCCTGTTATTGCTGCTTCCAAATTCGACTTTCGTCGGCAGATTGAGATAGTTGTATTCGATGCTCGTGATTCCCTTGCTCTTATCGGAAGTCATGTTACCATTGACATTTTGATGAAACCCAAATAAAGCTTTTTCGGAAGCACCTCTGATCAAGACGTGAATAGATAAAAGTAACTAAGGAATTTTTAAAAATTATATTTATTTACTATTTGTTTAGTTTTGGTATCAAATTTAGAACGATCAACTTTCGAAGCTATGAGTTTGAGTGCCTTTTTATAGTTTGACCAAAAAAAACCTATATTAAAACTGAAATAACCACTGGAAGTTATAACATTTATCCAAATTATTTTAAGAGGCATCCATGATGGGCTAAAACAATTAACACTTTTTATGTCAGTCCAATTAAATGCGTTTTTTTTTCCAATCCATTTCGTTCTATACTTAAATCCCCATGATGAAATGCCTCCTATAGTATTTAAAGAAGTACGATCAGTTAGAATAACAACTAAAATTAAAAACATAAAAATTGTGCTAAAGATGCCTTTCCAATTTTTCACTAGAAAATCAAAACTAAAGTATTTTATTGTGAAATAAGCGGCCAAACAAATACCACAAAGCATAAATAATTTCCATACAATTTTCCATTGTACTCGAATATCTTCTGTCGTTTTAATCATTTTAGAGGCCTCTCTCCTCGCCTCGGCTTTCACGCAGTCAGGCGTGACAATCCTCGGCGTCTCTCTTATTTCCGTTAACTACGTCACGCTCAGTCAAAACAGCGCATCTAGTGTGAGTAATAGATGCAGGATAACTATCTCGCCAACACAACAGACGTATATCTAGAACTTAATACTGTCCACTGTGAGTGAACATAATTACATGTGATTACAAGCGAATTTGATCAAACTAGAAAATACCAAAAAAGCTGTTCCAATAAATACGGTGATTATCCAACGCATCTGATAACCTGGTAAATTCTCCCAGTCATGCCAGTGTTTGAAATAAGTCAACGATATTAGTAGTGCAACTATTGCTGAAAAATAAATAGGATCAATTCCGATACTAACTAATAAATCATAAAGTTTGTCTGCCATTTTTAATTACTTTTTTATATCAGTTAGTTTTATATCAATTTCTACTCCACCAGCTTGAATATAAAACCATCCCCTCGCTTTACACTTTTAATTATCATTAATGTTCATATCCAATTGATTGTAGCATAGGTCCTCGGACACAAAAAAGCTAATTCGCTCCCGCTTGTGCGGATCAGACGAGCAGAGTAGGTAAGCACGCTTTTTATGTAATCCATATTCAACGATTACTTACAATCTCTTTTTGAATTCGGCAAACAGGGATATACTTCATATTTTGTTCCGAAAAGCAATCCCGTCGGAATTCCAACCAATCCTCCCAATAAGCCATTAGAAATAGCAATCAGGAAATAATCACCGGTAGAAAAAGGAACACCGGAATTTCCAAGTTTTGTCAATGCAACGCTTCCGACTGCCCCGGTTGCAAATCCGATCGCCGATCCGCGGTACATACCTTCCTTACGATTGCGCCATGACAGCATGATCAAATCTTTTAATGCCGCACTGTCTCTTTGAGTGGTTTTCACATGTGACCAGATAATATGTGTGTCCGTAAGTGTGATGTGATCGGCCTTTATCGTTCCCTTTTTTTTGACGTTTATTTCACATGTACGGTCATTTAATTTAGAAGTAAGCGCATCTCGATTGGATGCGTTTTCCATATTCACCGAGAACGAACTGGAACAAGAGGAATAAATGACTACATTCAAAAAGAGGAGTATCGTTTTGCTCAATCGAGAAAATATTACGTGGTACATAAGTTCATTTCCTATCTATGTAAATTATTTTTATCTGAAATGATTGTAGAATGAAAAAATATTGGTGTTTAAAGCCCCCGAAATCATCTGTGATTTTTGATTAAAACCGGCAAAACTCTCCGTTACGAAGAACTACATTCATTGAAAATTTTAAGTTAATGTTAAAGTTTCTCAATTAATAAAAATTAAAAAACCGACCATTAATAATTTAATGATCGGTTTTACATTTTGACACATCAAAAATGATGTGGGCGCTCATGGATTCGAACCAAGGACCTTCTCGGTGTAAGCGAGACGCTCTAAACCAGCTGAGCTATGTGTTCGAAACATGCGGTTAAAAATAAACTAAATTTTCAATACCTCAAGAAACGATTGTAATATTTTTTTAATTTTTTCTTCATTCTACACGCCACACCCTCAAAATCTGTTTTATTGAAAAAATCAGTTTAATTCCAGAATCCAACTAATCTTATTAAAGACTTTTCTTTACCATCGTTCAAGAGCGTAATTCTTTCATTTAGTGCTAATCGCCCAATTAGCATCACCACTGCGGTTTGTCAGACCATTCATAACCATAAATATCATTATTTAAGATATCTTTGATATTTGAATTAAACGAATACGCTCCCTCATCACCGTTATTAAAAAACAAGAACTCATTTCTATCTGTATTAATTTTAACATAATAAATAACGCAACTGTTAGTGTCTAAAGTTTTCTCTAATCCAAACTTTATGTTTAAAATATTATCTTGCAGCAATCTAAACAAATCGGCATCGCGGTCAGTCACATAACTTACCAAAAAAGAGTCATATTTTATGTCATTTAAAAACAACCATTTTTCCTCTATATTGAAGGCTACTATTTCACCATCATCGCCGATGCTTAATTTAAAAGTAAGTTTTTCATCTAAATAACTAACATTAAAATGGAGTTCTAAAAGTATGTCTTGTAAAACAACCTTTATGATTTCTCTTATTTTGGCTTGCTTTATTTTCTCTATTTTTTCCATATTGTAACTGCATTATTGAAATGCTTGTTTCCGGCGGCGTAGGAAATAACAGTGAAATCATCACAAACATGCTGTTATTTCAAAAAAAACCAAATGAAACATTACGGAAAATACTTTACAAATTTGTTTCCCAATACTCGTCATATGCTGCAAATAGAACAAAATCATGATCTTTATTTATATCGTAGTCCTTCATTGCTACTACCATACTTTCTACAAAAAAATCTGGGATATGAGCGTTAGTGTCTGTTACTATATCATCTAAAAGTTCTAATTCCAATTCAGATGGGTCCGTAGCATAAACTGCAGTTAGCAGTATCCTGTTTGAATCGACATAGACATCCATGTCGATTCTTCTTAAATTGTTTGTTATTTTAAATGTCAAAAATTTAAGAGCAATTGAGTATAACTTGTGTTTTTTTTGTTCAATTGTCATTTTTTACTTAAACCTTTTTGTGTTTGGATGTTTCTCCTGCATGAGTATCATCTAGCACTTGAACAGCTTCATCTACACTCTTTAAGTAACTTTTCCACCAAGTTTTTTGCTGCCAACAGTACTAATAGTTTAGGCGTGAACGGATTCATGTTCCAAAATGGATACGGGCCCACACCTGTATGGGACCACAGGTAGAACAAAAACCTCTGAAATATATAGCTGAGCAATACAATGGTTGATATATAAACCCACTTTATCTTTAGTTTGCTCTAATTTCATAGTATGGATCTGCTTTCTGCGATAGGATCAATATATGCAGAATAGAAAAACCTTACGTCTTATAAAAGACACTGTGGTAAAAAAATGATTGAAACGATGAAGGAAGATGCTAATAGAAGTGGGCGCTCATGGATTCGAACCAAGGACCTTCTCGGTGTAAGCGAGACGCTCTAAACCAGCTGAGCTAAGCGCCCGAAAAAATGTGGATAGCGAGACGTCACGCCAACGGCGTGACTAAGCGCCCGAAGTATGTACTTCAAAAAACGCGGGGCGAATATAATACCTCAAACCCCCGATTGCAAGAGTTTTCCTATCTGATCGCGTAAATATTCTGTCGCCTTACGTGCCGCATCTTCAAAATCTTTTCCGTTAGAAGCATAAATAATATTGCGGGACGAATTGATCAATGCACGCAGCGTCTCCCCCGATGCGTTGGATTGGACGACGCTAGCCAGGTCGCCCCCCTGCGCTCCGATGCCCGGCACCAAAAAAGGCATATCCCCCGCCGCTTCACGAACGGACTTCATATCGTCCGGATGCGTCGCACCGACGACCAATCCGATATTGCCGGATGTATTCCATAATTGCGATTTTTCGGCAACATGACGATACAAAGGTTTTCCGTCGATCATCTTGTATTGAAAGTCGTGCGAACCGCTATTGGACGTCAGGCATAAAATAAACGCCCCGTATTCGGGATCTTTGACAAAAGGCGACACCGAATCCCATCCCATATACGGATTGACCGTCACACAGTCAAACTCAAGGTCTTCAAAAATAGACTGCGCATACATGGCCGCCGTATTGCCAATGTCACCGCGTTTGGCATCGGCCACGGTGATGATATCCGGATTTTTGGCACGAATATAGGCTACCGTCTCACGCAACGCTTCCATGCCCACCACGCCATGCCCTTCATAAAAAGCAAAGTTAGGCTTATATGCGCCTACCAAATCTATCGTCGCATCCACGATGCGGCAGTTAAATTCCAGAATCGGATTAGGAGCCGAATGCAGAAATTCCGGTATCAAACGCATGTCCGTATCAAGCCCGACACACACCGGGCTCAGCTGCATCGCCTGCTGCAAACGATCGCGAAAGCTCATGGTTTTTTTTGCTCCGCATAGTTTTGACTCGCACGGAGTAATATTTCTTTTTCCTCCGCCGTCAGTTTATCGTAACCTACTTCATTGATTTTATCCAATATCTCATCCACCCGATCACGAATAACCTGCTTGGGTTCAGGCGGTTTGGGTCGGCTCTGAACGGTCATTACCGGCGGTGTAACCGGAGGACGTTCTGCGGTGCGCGGTTTCGGAGTTTCCTGCATTTTCCGCTTGAACCACTCTTTTTTCAAATACAAAAATCCGAAGACCATACCACCAAGATGCGCAAGGTGGGCGATATTATCTCCGCTGGGATTGGCGATATTCATAAACGTAATCACACCGTAGATCATCACCATGTATTTGGCTTTGATGGGAAATAAAAAACTCATCATGATGATTTGATCGGGAAAGGTCATGCCAAAAGCCAACAATATGCCAAACACCGCACCCGACGCACCAACGACAATGCCGTTCGAAAAAAATAAAAATGTCAGACCCGCACCCACGCCGCAGATAAAATAATATTTCACAAATTCACGACTGCCCCACACCATTTCCAGTTCTTTGCCAAACATCCACAGAGCCAGCATATTAAACAAAATGTGAAAAGGATCATTGGCACTATGCAAAAACATATAGGTCACAAGTTGCCAGATTTCGCCATCCCAGATGTAGGGTGACAAGGCCAAATGCATGGATACCCATCGTCCCAATCCAAAAAATATCAGGATGTACTGGATAAAATATACCACGACATTGATCGAAATAAGAAGTTTGACCATCGGATAGTCGGTTCCCAACCACCGGTTATAACTGTCAAATCGGGAATGATAACGCATGCATTAACTTTCTTTATTTAAGGAATCGGTATTTTTTCATACACCGGCAACGGGATAAAACTTACAAAAAAAATAAGGAACGATACAATACCAATCGCAATTCGTTTGTTATCCAGCGGTTCGTCTTCATCCATCACCCGCGGATGTTTAAATCGAATCAAAAATAAAATCAGGAGCGCCCAGATAAACCAGCTCCCCGCGCCATAGAATAAACCGATCGTAATGATCACGGCAAATGCCCCATATGCCACAAAACGTTGCTTTGATCCGATCAGTGCATATAAAATATGACCACCGTCCAATTGGCCGATCGGAAGCATATTAAGCGCGGTGACCAATAATCCAAACCATCCTGCGAAGATAAACGGATAATGCACGATATCATACATCGCCGGCATACGATCACCGGCGAGTTCGTGGCCAAGCCATCTGAACAGCAACGAATCACCAAAATACATCACAGGCTGGCCCGAAAAAATTTCCTCTACATTGTAAAACTGATACGCCCATGTTTTATCCGGGATGGTTGCAAAACCGTATATGAGCACGAATAAACACACCACGAATCCCGCAATCGGTCCTGCCGCACCGACATCCATGAGTTGGCGTTTGTTAATAATCGGCGACTTGATACGAATAAAAGCACCAAACGTGCCGGGCATAATTGTTGTCCCAAGAAAACCCAACCACGGTATCGGCGGAATAAGAATCCCCGGAAGATAATAAGGCAATGTCACATTAAGCTTATGGTAACGCGCGGCAAAATAATGTCCGAATTCATGCGCTGTTAATATACCTAACAGCGAAAAAGAAAACTGAAAACCCATCACCCAATCCCAGTCATCGGACAATGATCTGTTGGTTATCGTTGCGGCGCCCGTCATGAATACGACAGCAAACGTAATAACAAACAAGATGCCATTTACCCAAGGATTGCTTAGCCATGCCCAGCGGCTGGGCGTTTCGACCTCCTGCGTCATCGTGTAACGTCGTATCGGATTCCATGCGGCCGTTACGGGTTCGATCCTGAGCACGATCGTATCTTCCATTCCGCGCGGAATGCGGTTGATGCTGGCAATCGAACTTTTAAGTCCGAGCGGCGCCAAACGTGCCTCGATTTGCGCCATAAGATCCGTGTTGATCTGCGGTGTACGCAAAGCTACGTAGGCGGTATCCCACTCGAAAACTATTTCTTCGATAGCTATCAGATCGCCCAGCGCGGCGCGCAATTGTTCATCCATTATCATTATCCGTGATTTTAAATCTTATTTACATTATCATCGCACCGATGCATAACCTCACTCCGCCACAGCACATCATCTTACTCGCCGGTGAAAAATCGGGCGATCTGTATGGCGCATTATTAGCACAGCGACTTCTGAGTATCAATCCGACTAGCCGACTGTCCGGTATCGGCGGTGATGCGATGCAAAAAGCCGGTGTGCAACTATGGGAAAATACCACGTATCATTCTGTCATGGGCTTCGTTGAAGTTTTTCGTTCGATCCGTTACTGGTTAAAACTGCGAAAAAAAGTAATCCGCCATATCATTGCCGAAAAACCTGCCGCTATTATTCTGATTGATTTCCCGGATTTCAATCTATCCGTCGCACGCTTGATAAAAAAAACGCTGGGAGAACGCAGTCCTTTTATTTTTTATTTTATTCCGCCGCAAGTTTGGATTTGGCGAAAAAAACGCATCCATCGCATCGCCAAATTATGCCATACCGTGTACCCGCTTTTTTCATTTGAAAACGACTTATATCAAAGCCGCGGAATACGAAGTCGCTACTTCGGTCATCCGATTCGCGACATGCTTAGCGCCGGAAAATATCCCCAAAACCCGCATCAAAAGCAAGATAACCACATAACGCTCGGACTTCTTCCAGGCAGTCGCAACCAGGAAGTTGTACGCATACTTCCTATCATGTTACAAAGTATCCTTCTTTATTCGCAACGATCAAGGCAACCCCTTCATCTGTATATAAGTCGCGTCGGCGAAGTAGATGCGTCCATCTATGAAACGACCCATCGGCATTTTCCGACATTAAATATTACATGGTGCCATACGAGCGATGAGGTGATAACTCACAGTGATGCCATCTTGGCCAAATCGGGAACCGTCAATCTCGAACTGATCTACCATCGTAAAGTGTCGTTGATCGTGTACCGTACCGGCACACTCACCTACCTGATCGCACGCGCCTGGTTGCGTATTCGTCATATTTCGCTGATCAATATCCTCGCAGGAAATACCGTCGTGCGTGAATTTATACAACACCACGCCCGGCCTGAATCCATCGCGCAAGAAATCGAGCAATTACTTCTCAATGACGTGTATCGCCATCACATGCTCGACGAACTGGATAAACTGCGCGCCTCACTATTTCCAGAATCGGAATCCCCATCGGTTGTAAATCAGATCGCCGCAGACATGCTCAGTATAATTTGCCGATAACAGAAAAATAAAAGAGGCTGTTTCAGCCGCTCAACTTGATTTTTTCATGCGACGAAAAAATCTTACCCATTGAACTTTTGAAACAGCCTCTTAAAAGCTGAACCGTATTAAATTTTATTTTTTGCCTTCGCTCAATTTGCGTGCTTGCTCTTCGGCGGCTTTGGCCTCTTCCAGTCGGCCTGTTTCTTTGTACAGTGTAGCGAGCATGACGTGCGCTTGCACCATATCAGGCTTCATGGCGATCAAAGCTTTGATGGCTGTTTCGGCTTCTTTCATCAAACCGTAATCGCGATACAATGCCGCACTCAAAAGATACCACTGCGGATTGGTGTTATCATTATTGCAAACTTTGGCCACTTCTTTGATGTCGTCTTCCAACGTTTCTTTATCTTCCGGAGCCAGTAATGAAAACTTGGCTGTCGGAGAAACTTCAGCGCCGGTCGCATCTTTGATGGACCATTGATATTTTTCATCAGACTTCAATTTGGGCGCTGTTTTAGGATACGCAGCTTGTTTTGACCCCTTGATGGTCATTTCGTATTTAAAATCAGAAATTTCACTCGAAATCGTGATCACATAGTCATTGCCCGGTGTGGCGCGGTGGTCGGCCCATTCGAAAACGGGACTATCGTTGATGACTTTGGATTCTGAAGGATATACCGCGGTGATATTACGATTGGCATCACCGGCCCAAGCGCGTGTCGCTCCGGCCATGGACGAATTAGAAGCTTCTCCCCACAACATTCCCGACAGAGATTTGTACAATCCCGACAGGAATGAATCTTCCGTTTTGACGGCCGTAATCACGTGATTTTGTCCGGCTTTCAGAACGACTTCTTTGCCGCTGTAATACATGACGCTGACGGAACTGTTGGCGCTGGCTGTGATCTTATCGCCGGCCAGCAATTTGAGGCTGGGCGATGCTTTTTTTTCTTTACCCGACGCATCGGTTACTTTGATAGTGCCTTTGATGGATGACAGGAACGCGACACCGTTATCCTGCCCGTTAACCGCCGAAAGGCTCAAAGCCAATGCGACGAACCATGTTAACATAAATGACTTCATACCTCACCTCTCTATGTTAGAATACTCATCTCAAAACTTTGTTGAACTGATGTGAATACAAACGAAAGTCATCAGGTAAACCGCTTCGCGCGAATATAATTTAAAACCTCTTGTAAACTCAAGGCTTATTTCGATGTCAGATGGTATGTACCATCCCAATCCGGCGCCGGCGGTTCTGCGATAAACTGCTTACAGCGGTGAATATACAGCTTGGACGGTTCATCCGTATGCGCATAGGTAAGCGCTTGCTCAAATCGGCGGATCGCTTCGCTCCATTCACGTTTGTGGTACAGATCAATACCTTCCTGATAACGTGCCAAAAGATGGCGTGTGTTTTCCGGCAAAGGCTCATTAGCACGACCCAAAAGTTCGTACACTTTGACCGGTTTGGTTTTGCCTTTGACGACGATCATATCCAGTTCGCGCACGATCACCCGCTCACGCACCTGAGCATGGGTAAATTCGCTGATCATCAGATAGGTGCCATATTGTTTATTCGCCGCCTCGAGGCGCGATGCCAGGTTCATGGCATCACCGATGCCCGTATAATCGTATCGGATATCCGAACCGATATTACCAAACACTACCCGGCCGGTATTCACACCGATACGATTGCGAATGGCCGGCATACCTTTAGCCATCCATTTAGCACGAAATTCTTCTAAGGAAGATTGCATGTCCAGCGCTGCATAACACGCATGCAGCGCATGTTCATTTTGCGGCAATGGTGCACCAAATACGGCCACGATCGCATCGCCGATATATTTATCCAACGTACCGCCTTGTTGAAAAATACGTTGCGTCATCGCGTTAAGATAATCGTTGAGCAATTCGACCAATTGTTTCGGTGCCATCGTCTCTGAAATGGACGTGAATCCTTCGATATCCGAAAACAGAATACTGATTTCTTTTTCTTCGCCGCCAAGCTCCAGTTTCGACGGATCCAGCACAAGTTGGTCTACATACGCCGGTGGCGCGTAGCGCGAAAACATTCCTTTGATCTGCTTTTTATCGTGTTCTTCCGTAAACGCCTGAAATATGGATGTCATAAAATATGAAAGCAGAACCACCAGAGACAGGCTTACGGCGGGAATCCACCATCCCCCGGCAAACAGAATATGCGCTCCGGTCCATACGGTGATTAAAAGAACGGTCAGCGTGGCCATTTCGGCGGCGAATCCCAAACGTACCGTAGCCATCACCATAGTGATACTGAGCAGCAGCATACACAGTGCGATCACCGGCCAGCCGGGTTTATCAATAAATGACTTATTAAGCAGGGTGAGAAATGCATTGGCATGTACTTCGGCGCCGTACATCCAATTGCGGCGTGTTTGTTCGAAAAACGGGGTGATAAACCGATCGGGTACAAATTCCGAACCGTTTCCGACAACGATCAATTTATCTTTGAAAATATCTTCCGGCCATTCGATATCGCCGGTCAGCTGACTACTGCGGTAGGTCGTAATGCGGCTCGGCGTCATTTGCGTCCACGTACCGTCCTCCTGTTTCACCCATTCGCTCGGTGCGCTGATATAGTTGATCAGCATGTTGCCTTGGGCATCACGCGGAATACGCGGCAAAAGTTGCCAGCGATTTTCACGTATATCACGGATAAATTCCTCCGCCGGAAGATCCATCATCTGGCAGTAAGCCGCCGCTGAAAAAGAAAGCAACATGGTATTGTCGGACATGGTAGCCACCGGACGCACTTCGCGCACACTCGCTAAACCGCCGCCGCCGGAAATCTGAAGATTGGCATATCCCACGGCTTGCAAAGCGGGACGGAAAAACGGATCCGGTTCCTGTATGCGTATGGAACCGTCTTCACGTTGATGCCAAATCGAAACCGAAACGACATTGCGGGCACGGCGCATCGCATCGCGCAAAAGCGTGTCGCCCCGGGCGTCGAGTTGATCTAACTTATCATAAAAGGCGATATCAAGAGCGATTGTTTTCGCGCCTTTGGCCTTGAGTGTATCAATCAATCGCGCAAGATAACGCCGCGGTAATGGGTCATAATACCCAAAATCCTTTTCGTACGCCTTTTCGTCCACCATCACAACCACGACAGGAATTTGTTCGGGCACATCGGTTCGTATCTTAAACAAAAAATCCAAACCGCTTTCTTCCCAGCTACGAAATGCCGGTGCATGCGCGACATTGAGCCCGACTAATACGGCGACGGCGACGATCATGCTGAGCCACAATTTTTTATTATGGCGCTTGACTTCTAACTTCATACACAACTCCGGAAAATGGGGAACAATTTATCCTTGGATCGGCGCACTTTCCGTGCGCAGAGATACGCCCGAGTCCACCAAGCGGTGCAGGCGTTCATTGATTAATAGAATAGACGTGCTATCGCTAAACCGCATGCGAATGTGGCCGAATAATTTCCGGCGCAACTGAAGATGCAGTACGTTGTTTTGCCAATAAAACGATTTTATTTCATTCCACTGAAATTCCATTTCCGATTGGACATTGACACTCCCGATGCCGATTTCATTGAAAAAGCAGATGCGTGACACAACCGCATTGACAAAAAAACCGACGGCTAATGCTATGCATGCGACCAGATTGGTGTGATTTTCGGCATCGGATAAGAGAATCAGCGCACTGATAAGTAACGTGACAAAAAATCCGCACCAGTACACTATGGTTTCCAAACGCCCTGCGGTCGCCTGATAAAACTGTGCTTTGCCCATCGTGCGTTCACTAAATCGGATGACCGCATATAATTCCTGATAGATATTGGCCAATACCGTAAATACCACAAGCGCATTGAAGATCAGCAGCATAAAAGAATGATTTTCGAACAAGGTCATACCGTGCCGTATGTTTCAGAATTGATATTGAATTGAAAAACGATTGAGTGTACCGATGCCCCATGATGCAAATGAATAATCCACGATATATTTATCGTATTTAAATCCTATACCGGCGGAGGCTCCGGCCATACGATCCAAAAAATCCGAAGAACCTGCATGCAATTCACGGTCACGCTGTAAGCTGTAACCGAGACGTACCGACCAACTTTCGTGCAGCATCCACTCTGCGCCGACTACCGGGCTTTTGATCAGATCATTTTGTATATCGGTAAATGTCAGATTGACCGTAACCGGGGCATTCCGCAGTTTATAATTTACGCCGGCTTGCAATGATAACGGCAGGCTTTCTTTATGGCGGATAAACGGATCACTGACGAAACCCGCATTGAGCAAAACAATGCCCAGGCGCACACGTTCCTCAGGTGAATACTGCACACCGGCATCCATCGCCCATGCGGAAGATGTGAATTCATCAATCGTGCTCCGAATATATTTGAATGTCCCGCCGACGGAAATGTGTTCATCCAACATGCGCGCATAAAAAACATGCCACGCCATATCGTTGGCATGAAATGATGACGTCGCAGCACCATTGGCATCATAACCTTCAAATTCACCGTATGTGAAATACGTTATTCCTACGCCTATATTACCACCCCAACGCGGCAACGGCTGGACATAACTTGCAAAACCTGAACCGAT